>DATIWI010000110.1:0-30476 GCA_035519475.1 Opitutaceae bacterium | reverse complement strand
GACCGACGTACGGGTCATCATCGGCGGCAAGGCGCGGGTGCTCGAACTGGGTGAATCCATCGGGCGGGCGTGCAACGCGCTCCTCGACCGCATCTATCCCGCGTTGACGACCCTCATCGCGCGCGCGTCGTCCGACTCGGTCGTGCAACTGCTGCAGAACATCATCATCACCGGCGGCGGCAGCCAGATCCGCGGCATCGACACCGTACTGCAGAAGCGCCTGGACGAGGAGGGCTACGAGGCCCCGAAAGTCCGCCTCGCCGGCCAGGATTACAAACGCTACGTGGCGATCGGCGCCCACAAGGCGGCCCGCGCCGCGCGCGAGAACCAGTGGCAGCACGTCCTGGACTGAGCCCGCATTCCCCCGGCTGCTGTCGGCGGCGCTGGCTGGATCCCGCCTTCTCGCGTCCGGCTGATTCCGCCGGCGCCGGACCTCCCGGCGCCGCTCAACCCGCCGCCGGATAGCTGCCGAGCCATTTGACCATCGGGCAGAACGAGCGCAGGCGTTTGACCGCCTCGCGCATCGCCGGATCGTCATGGTGGCCGGTCACGTCGATGAAGAAATAGTAGTCCCAGGGCCGCTTCTTGCTGGGACGCGATTCAATCTTCGACAGATTGATGCCGCGCTTGGCGAGCGGCATGAGCATCTTGAGCAGGGCGCCGGGATGTGACGCCGCGTCGTCCCCGAGCGAGATCAGGAAGCTGGTGAGATCGCGGCCGCCGCCGACCCGGCCGGACGATTGCTTCCCGATGACGAAGAACCGCGTGGTGTTGTCCGATTTGTCCTGGATGTTCGGCACCACCACCGGCACGCCATAGAACTCGGCCGCGAGCGGGCTCGCCACCGCGGCGGCCCCCGGCGTCTTCTTGGCGATCTGCACCGCGCTGGCCGTGCTGGCCGAGGCGAGGACCTGCGCGTGCGGCAGATTGCGTTGCAGCCACATCCGGCACTGCGCCAGCGCCTGGTCCTTGGAATAGACCTTGGTGATCTGCTCGAGCGGCGAGCTCGAGATCAGGGCGTGCGTGATCTCGAGGTAGATCTGGGCGACCACTTTCAGGTCGGAATCGACGAATTGATCCAGGGCGTCGCGCACCGAGCCCTCGGTGGAGTTTTCGATCGGAATGACGCCGAATTCCGCCTCGCCTTTCTCCACGGCCGTAAAGATGTCGGCAATCGTGGCGATGCCGTGGTAGTCGACGCTGGCGCCGAACTTCTTGATGGCAGCCTGATGCGTGTTGGTCGCCTCAGGGCCGAGATAAGCCACGAGCAGGGGTTTCTCGAGGGCAATGGCCGCCGACATCACCTCGCGGTAGATGGCGCGCAGGGCGGCATGCTTCATCGGCCCCCGATTCCGCGCGCAGACGGCGCGCAGCACCTGGTCCTCGCGTTCCGCCACAAAGATCCGGCCGTCCTTGCGGCGCTTCAGCTTGCCGATCTCGGCGGCGAGGCCGAGGCGCTGGTTCAGCAATTCGACGATCCGGCCGTCGAGCCGGTCGATTCTCTTGCGAAGGGAGTCGAGATTCATGACGGAGGAGCTGGTTCGGGAGGTTTGGCCGTGGGCGGCCCGCCGCTTTCGGCGCCGCCGCCCGGCGCCGGTTCGTCCGCCGGGGCGTCCCCTGTCGCCGGCGGGAACTTCTGCGCGCGGGCGGCGCGGGCCGCATCGTCGAGCGACAGCTGTTCCTCGCCCTCCTCCGAGAGGCCCATCTCGCGATCGGAGGGATGCGTGGGATTCATCGCGCTTTGCAGCCAATCGTCAATCTGCCGCTGCGAGAGCACGTCCGAGGCCGGCAGGTCGTCGAGCGACCTCGCCCCGATGAAATCCAAGAACGCCTCGGTCGTCCCGTATTGAATGGGGCGGCCGGGCAGTTCGGCCCGGCCCACCACCTGGATGAGTTCGCGTTCGAGCAACCGGTTGAGACCCGCGTCCGCCGAGACCCCGCGGATGTGCTCAATCTCGGCGCGGGTCACCGGCTGGCGGTAGGCGATCACCGCCAGGGTCTCCATCGCGGACTGGCTCAGTTTCAGCGGGGCCGGCTCGTCGCGGAGGACCCGCACCCAGCGGGCGAAACGCGGATGCGTCACCAGGCGGAAGCCCTGGGCGGTCTCGGTCAGCAGGAACACCTCGCCGGCCGCCCGCAGCTCAGCCGCAATCTCGCGCGTCGCCTCCCGGATCTGCGCCAGCGTCACCAGCGCCGGCACGTCGCGGCACGGATCCTCCTCCGCCGCCGGCAATTCGGCCGCGGGCGGCGGGCCTTCCGGCCCGGCGTCGGTGCCGTCGCCGCCCGGTGTCCTGGCCTCGCCGGACGCCTCCGGGCCGAGCGCCAGCGGACCCGACTCATGGAATCGCGTGAAAACCTCTTGGATCTCATTGATCGAAAGAGGCCGGCTCGAGGAAAACAGCAGCGCCTTGAGGACTTGCTTGAGGTTGAACGCCATGCCTGGAATGAAGGTTCAGTGTGTTAGCGGCCCAGCCGCCCTCGAAGCAACCACGAAAACGGGCGCGGCGGTGCGCCAAGGCGCCCGCTGCCTGGACGCGGGGCTGCCAGCCTGCCGGAACCGGGTGATCCGCCCCCCCCTACTCTTTCAGTTCCACCACCGCGACGATCTCGACGGTGGCGTCGCGGGGCAGTCCCGCCACCGCGACCGCCGCGCGCGCGTGCTTGCCCGCCTCGCCAAAGACCTGGACAAACAAGTCGGAGGCGCCGTTGACGACGGCCGGGCTGTCGGCAAAACCCGCCACCGCGTTGACGAATCCGCTCACAAACACGATTCGTTTCACCGCGTCGAGACTCCCGGTGGCGGCCTTGATGTTGGCCAGGGTGTTCAGCGCGCACATCCGCGCGGCCTCGTAACCGGCTTGCACCGTCTGCTCACGGCCGACCGGCCCGGCGTGGGTGATCTGCCCGCCTCGAGTGCAAATCGTGCCGGCGCAATACAGCAGGGCGCCCGCCCGCACCGCGGGCACATAGCTGCCGGCCGCGGCGGGCGGCGCGGGCAGATCCAGACCAAGTTCAGCCAGCCGGGCGTCAATGTTCATGGGAAGACCGCCTCACGGGGGCGGCACGAAGTCGAGCGCCGCCACCGCCTCCACCGACACGGGCTGGTCCAGCACCCCCACCTCGCGCAGCAGGTTGATCTCTTTCTGCAGCCGCTCGCGGGTCAGCAAGCCCATGCGCTCGCCGTGGGCGGCGTCGCCGAGCACCAGCCCGTTATCCTTCATCGCCGCGATGCTGTAGGCGATGAATTCCGGCGACAGGTCGGCTCGCAGCTTGCGGAGCGCCGCGTTCGCCGGCGACGGGTCGCCCGTCAAGTAGTCCACCCACCCCCGGGCGCTCGCGCGCACGAACCGCCGTACCGTGTCGGGCTGGCGGCCGAGGAACTCCGTGCCGGTGAAGATCACCCGATAGGGGTCGTAGTCCGGGCAGAGTCTGGCGACGAGGATTGCCCCGGCATGCGCGCCGCGCTCCAGGGCGAAAAACGGCTCATTGGTGACAAAGCACTGCTGCAGGAACGTCGGATCGTTCATGAAGCGCGCGAGATCGCCCGCCAGCGGCCGCAGGTTGAATTTGACGCCGTAGCGCAGCTGTACGAGCTGCACCCAGACGGAGGCGGGCCCGGCCATGATGGTCTTGCCGTCGAGGTCCTGGACTGAGCGGACCGGGTGCTCCGCGTGGAAAAGGATGCCCTGCGCGTCGTGCTGCATCTCGGCTGCGACAATCTTCACCGGCACGCCGCGCGCCACGGCGGTGATGACGTCGTCGCTGTTGCCCATGCCCAGGTCGGCGCGGCCGGTGGCCACCGCGGTGAGGAAGCCCGAGTTGGGCCCGCCCGGCAGAATGGTGACCTCCAAACCCTCCGCCGCGTAGTAGCCCTTGGCCAACGCCTGGTAGTAACCGCCGTGCTCGGGTTCCGGAAACCAGTCGGTCTGGAACCGCACCTTGACCGGCTCACCCGCGGCGGCCGGCGCGGGCGCCCGTTCCCGGCAGCCCACGAGGGCGAGCGCGGCCAGGATCACCGGGACGAGGCGGAGCGGCGGTTGCGGGCCAGTCATGGCGGTCAGCGATCGTGGCGCTCAAAAGAGTCGTGCCAGCGGTGGAGCACGGCCCAGTTCAGCCCGGCGACGGCGGCGACAAAGATGAATCCCAACAAGCAGCTGATCAAGGCCGTCGCAAACAGCGCCGGTATCTTGATCTGGGTGTTGTAGACATACACGAGAAAGCCGAGCCCGCCAGTGCCGCCCGCGGCGTTGCCCACGAGGTATTCGCCGAAAATGGCGCCGATGGGAGCCAGGGTCGCCGCGATGCGCAGGCCGGCGAGGAAGTACGGCATGGCCGACGGCAGCCGCAGCCGCCACAGCTCCTGCAGCCGCGTCGCGTCGTAGGTGCGGAAAAGGTCCACGAGGTAGGCATCGGTGGACAGCAGGCCCTGCGTCGTGTTCACCACGATCGGGAAGAAACTGATGAGAAACGTCACGGTCACGATGCCGGGCAGGCCGGGGCCCGCCCACAGCACGATGATCGGCGCCAGCACGATGACTGGCGTCATCTGCAGGACCAGCAGCCAGGGATACAGCCCCGTGTGCAGCCAGCGCGCCCCGCCCAGGGCCAGCGCGATGAAGAGGCCCACCAACGTCGCCGCCACGAATCCACCGAGGGCGCCCACCGCCGTGCCGCCGGCCGCCCGCAGCAACGTGCCGTGCTCCCGCCAGGCCGCCGCCAGGATCTCCTCCGGAGTGGGCAGGATCCAACTCTGCAGGCCCGTCGCCGCCCGGACCGCGTACCAGCAGCCCAGGAAGACCCCGCCGGAGAGCAGCGGCGCCAGCCAGAGGACCCAGGGTGGCGTTTTCATGCCGCGCGGGCCTCCTCGGCCTCGTGCAGAAGCCGCGATACCTCGGCAATCTTGGCAAAGTACTCCGGCCGCTCCCGCAGCGCGGCCGCGCGCGGATAGGGAAAGTCCACCCGCACCTCGGCATGCAACCGGCCCGGGTTTGCCGCCATCACCACGATGCGATTCGAGAGAAACACGGCCTCGGCCACGGAGTGCGTCACAAACAGCGCGGTGAACGGCGCCTTCGCCCGCCAGACGAGCAACTCCTCGTTGAGATGATTGCGGGTGATCTCATCGAGCGCGGCAAAGGGCTCGTCGAGCAGGAGGGTGCGCGGCTCGCGCGCCAGGGCCCGCGCAATGGACACCCGCATCTTCATGCCGCCCGAAAGCTGACGGGGGTATTGCCCCGCCGCCGCGCGCAGCCGCACCTGGGCGAGCAACTCCAGGGCCCGCGCCCGCCGCACCGCGCCCGGCACCCCGCGCAGGCATAGCGGCAATTCCACGTTGGCCGCCGCCGTCAGCCACGGCAGCAGCGTGGCCTCCTGGAACACGAACGCGAGGTGGGCGCGGGCGTCCGCGGGCGCCGCCCCCTCGACCACCAGCGCGCCCTCCGTCACCGGGCTGAGGGCCGCGACGAGCCGCAGGAGCGTCGACTTGCCGCAACCGCTTGGCCCGATCAGGCTGAGGAAATCGCCCGCGCCGGCGTCCAGCGTGATGCGATCCAACACCAGGGGTCCCCGCCCATAGCGTTTGCTGACGGCGCGAAATTGGACGATGGGCGGCTGGTCGCTCATGCGAGACTTCTATCGGTCGCCCACGTTGGCCGCCTTTGCAAGTCCGGCAAACGCCGCGCCCACGCTAGCGCGCCAGCAACCGCGCGATATTGCCGCCCAAGAGCGGGATCATCTCCTTCGGCGTCAGGCCCGCACCCTCGATCTCGGCCAGCAGCTTCCCCCAGCCCGGCGCCCGTTCCGTCCGGGGATAGAGCAGCAGTGGATAATCGGAGCCAAAGATCACTTTCTCCGGCGGCACGACGTCCAGCGCCGCCCGCCAGACGCGCTCGTCGTAGCTGAGCGGCGAGGCGGCGGTGTCATAGAAGACATTCGCCAGTTCCTTCCTCACGGCCGGGTTGGATTCCCACTGCAGCAGCCCCCCGCCCCAGTGGGCGATCAGAAAGGTCGTGCGCGGATGCGCGGTCGCGAGGCGCCGGAAATCCTCGGTCGGCGTCTCAATCCGGCCCGGATAGCGCCGGGTGTTGGGATCGGTCGCGTGCAGGTTCACCAGCAGGCCCAGCTCCGCCGCCAACGCCAGGGCCGTCGCGAAGACGCGATCGTCCACCGCATAGCCTTGGGAATGCGGGGACAGCTCGCCGAGCCCGCACAGGCCCTCGTCGCGCGCGCGCCGGATCTCGGCCCGCACCGGCTCTTCGCCGGCGCCCGGGTGGATCGTGGCGAACGCCGCCAGGCGATCCGGATGCGCCCGCACGCATTCGGCGTACCAGCGATTCTGCAGCACACACGTAGCCGGCTTCTCCCAATACCAGCCCAGCAGGACCGCTTTCTCCACGCCGGCGGCATCCATGTCCTTCAGGAGTTGATCGACCGACGGAAACGTCTGCACGCTGCCGCCGTCCCGCCGGCGCCGCGTGCAGAGCGCTGCCCAGTGGGGCTCGCCCTGGGCCGCCGCCCACGCCGCCGGATCACGCCCGATTTCGGGCGGATACAGGTGAACGTGGGCGTCGATGATGCGCACGGCGGAAGCGGAATCGGCTGCGGGCACTAAGCGCGAGATCTCCCCCGAGGGCAACCGCCAATCCCCGCGGGCGGGTGCCCCCCGGATGCCCAGGCATGCCGCAGCCCTGTCGGGCTCCTCGCTCGCGCTTCGCGGGCCGCCTGCTCGCGCGTGGTGGCGTCATCCCTCGAACATCGGCGAAGGCCAGCGGCCGCCGGTTCCAGCGCGCCCGGCGAATTCTCCGCGTGCCGCGGAAGGTTGCGGCAGCCGCGGGGCTGCCCGCCGCCTGACGAGGCGGGCCGATCGGCGGGATCCAATGTCAACTATTAGTTGACATGTTGCGCAGGACAGCGACCGGGGAGGACCGCGTCTCTCTCTCTGTGCGCCTGGTGCGCGGCTCGCTCTGCGGTGGCCGGTTTGGGCTGCGCCCATCCGTGGCATCATCCGAGTTGATCTGTGCCCCGCGGTGGTTCCTACTGCTCACTCCATGTTCGAGACTCTCACGGAACGCCTTGGGCAGGCTCTGCGCAACGTTCGCGGAGTCGGACGGCTCACCGATCAGAACATGGCGGATGTGCTCAAGGAGGTGCGCACCGCCCTGCTGTCCGCCGACGTTCATTTCCGGGTCGCGCGCGAGTTCGTCGAGCGCGTCCAGGCCCAGGTCGTCGGTCAGGCGGTGCTGCAATCCGTCACGCCGGGCCAGCAGTTCATCAAGATCATCCACGACGAATTGGTGAAGCTCCTCGGCGAGGGTGCCACCGAGCTGAGCCCGAAGCGCCCGCTCAAGGTCTTGCTCGTCGGGTTGCACGGTTCCGGCAAGACGACCTCCGCCGCCAAGCTCGGCCGCGTTCTCAAGAAGCGCGGCTACCGTCCCTTCCTGGTCGCCTGCGACATCCAGCGGCCTGCCGCCATCGACCAGCTGGCAATCCTCGCCGGTCAGGAAGGCCTCGGCTTTTACGGCGACCGCGGTGCGACCGACGTGCCCGCGCTTGGCGCCGCGGCGCTGCGCGCGGCAGCCGAGGCCGGGGCCGACGCCCTCCTGTTCGACACGGCCGGCCGCCTGCAGATCGACCACGCGTTGATCGAGGAGGTCAGACGGCTCAGCGCCGGCGTGGAACCGGCGGAGGTGCTGCTGGTGGCCGACGGCGCCCTGGGCCAGGAGGCGGTCAACGTGGCGAAGGCTTTCCACGACGCACTCGCCCTCACCGGTCTCGTGCTGACGAAGCTCGACGGCGACGCCCGCGGCGGCGCCGCGCTCTCCATCAAGGCCGTCACGGGCGTGCCGATCAAATTCATCGGAACAGGCGAGAAGGCGACCGATTTCGAGACCTTCTACCCCGACCGCCTCGCCTCGCGCATCCTCGGCATGGGCGACGTCGTTTCCCTTGTCGAGAAGGCTCAGGAAACCATCGACCAGGCGCAGGCGGAGAAGATGGCGGAGAAGTTCCGCAAGGCGGAGTTCAACTTCGAGGATTTCCTGGCCCAGTTGCACCAGGTCAAGAAACTGGGCTCAATGGATTCGATTCTCGGCATGATGCCGGGCATGAGCGGGGTGAAGGTCGGCGACCGCGCCGAGCAGCAGATGGCCCGCACCGAGGCCATCATCAAGTCAATGACGCTCCAGGAGCGCCGCAACCCGTCCCTCCTCAACGGCACCCGGCGTCTGCGCATCGCCAACGGCGCCGGCGTGAAGGTGGTCGACGTGAATCAGCTCCTGAAGCAGTTCCAGCAGATGCAGAAGGTCATGAAGATGATGAAGGGCGGCGGCGCCAAGAAACTCATGCGCCAGATGGAGGCGATGCGGGGCAAGGGAGGCGTGCCGGGCCTTTAACCGCGCCCGCGGATTCCTGGCGATACGGGCGGTAGAGCCTCCAGGATCTGCCGGGCGGGTGCGAAATCAGGTTGGATCTCCAACGCCCGCTGAAAATGGGCCCGCGCCTCGCCGCTCCGGCCGGGTATCCTTAACAGCACGCGACCCAGGTTGAAGTGCGCCTCCGCGAGCGCGGGATCGAGGCGGAGGGCCGCCTCGTACTGCGCGGCCGCCTCGGCCAGGCGATCCAACCCCCTCGCAAGCGCGTTTCCCAGATTGAAATGCGCCTCGACAAAATCGGGCCGCAGGCGCAGCGCCGTCTCATATTCAGCGATCGCCTCCGGCATCCGTCCGGGGATCTGTCCCAGCAGGTTGCCCAGGTTATTATGCGCCTCGGCATAGCCGGGCTTGAGCCGCAGCGCGGCTTGGTATTCGCGGATCGCCTCCGGCGACCGTCCCGTGATTCCGGCCAGCGCATTGCCCAGATTGTTGTGTGCCACCGCGTCGCCGGGCCTGCCGCGCAGCGCCGCCTGATATTCCGCGATCGCGTCGGTGGCATGGCCCGGAATCCTCGACCAGGCCTCGCCCAAGTTGTTGTGCGCCTCCGGAAAATCCGGCTTCAACCGCAGGGCCGACTGGTACTCGGCGATCGCCTCGGGCAGGCGGCCAGGGATCTTTGCCAACGCGTTGGCGAGGTTATAGTGTATCGCGCCGCTCAACGGCTTCAGCCGAATTGCCGCGGTGAACTCGGCCTCCGCCTCGGACAGCCGATCAGGGGTATTCGCCAGAACATCTCCCAGGTTGTTGTGGGCCATCCAGCTGGCGGGATTGCGCGTCAGGGTGGCGCGGAAAAGCGTTTCTGCGTCGCGGTAGACGTGGCTCTGCTGCCAGGTCAGCGTCCCCAACCCCCCAAGCAGAGCACAGCCCAGCACAGCCCTCCACCGCGCCGCGGGAAGCGCGTCGGTCATAGGCGGGAGCATGGCTGCCAGCGGCACGATGGCGCCGAGGCACGCGAGATATTGAAAGTGGTCGGCAACGTAGGAATAGATGAAAGGGTAAACGTTCAGGAAGCCCAACACCGGGAAGAGCGTGCTGGCATAGAATAGGAAGCCGGCGGTAGTCGCGCGCACTCCTGGTCCCCCGCGCCGGCGAGCGGTCCACCCCAGGCCGGTTATTAGCGCAAGCGCCCCGGCGGGATAGGCGTATTGCCACAATGCTGCCGCGCCAACCTGCCAGCGCGGATAGACGAAACTGAGACTCGCCGGCCACAAAAACTTTCCCAGGTAGAACCATATCACGCGGCCGGCGACCAGGCCGCGCTCCGTCAGCGAAAGGGCAAAGTCCGCTCCCACCGCGCCGATGAACCGGCGCTCCACCCCTGCCGACAACAAACCCACCGCGGCGCCCACGGCAAACCACGGCAGCAGTGGCACCACATCGCGCCCCCACCCCAGCCGGCCTCGCCGCCACCAGAGGATCACCACGAGCGCGGCGGGCAGCGTCGCCGTCACGGTCTTGCTCAACAACGCCAAGAGGAAGAGGCCGAGCGCCAAACCGTATTGTGACTTGCGGCGGGTCTCGTCGAATCCCAGGTAGGCCAGAGCTGCCCCCAAATAGAAGACTGCCGAAAGCGTGTTCTTCTGCTCGGATATCCACGCCACCGATTCCACGCAGACCGGATGGAGCGCAAAAAGCGCTCCGGCCAGCCAGGCGACTCCGGTCTGCCGCTCTCGTCGCTCGTCGCCGGCCCCGCCCGTCCGGAGTGAAGGCGACGGACCCGGAGTCCCGATGGGCAGGCGGCGCACGATCGCCACCACCAGCCACGCCGCGACTACGTGCAAGAGGATGTTTGTCAGGTGATAGCCGACGACCGCGTCGCCCCAAAGCCGGTGCTCCGCCCAGAATGCGGTGTGCAGCAGCGGGTAATACTGCTGGGTCGCGCCAACTTCCGACCAAATTCTCCCGAGCCCCGCCCACGAGCGCAGCTCCGGCTTCGTCACATGCGCGTTGTCATCCCACAGAAAGCTTCCGGTGAGGGCCGGCCAGTAGGCAATGACTACGGCGGCCAAGAGGCCGAGTCCGGCAGCCAGCGTCGGCAGGCGGCCCGCGATGCGCCTTTCGCCTCCAGCAGGAGTCGTCCTCGGCATCACGTCATCAGAAATGGTCCGCGTGGTGCCCGCAACCGCATTGAGCAAGAATCCGGCGCCTTCGCTTCCCCCACGCCCTTCGGTGAAGCTCAGAACAGCTCGCCCTGCGGCTTGGGCGGCGGCGGACCCAGGAACGGGCCGTACCGCTCCAGCCAGTCATCGAGCTTGTCGAGGTAGTATTGCGGATCGTAGGGCGCCCGGCCCGGATCGTAGAGCGCCGCCGCGCGCGCCCGCTGCCAGTCGGAGGTCTGCCCCTTGGCCTTGGCCGTGATGTAATAGCTCACTCGATCGCCCATGCGGGGCCGCGGATTCAGCTGGAGGGCGACTTCCGCGGCGGCCCGGCGGGGCTTGCCGCCCTCGGCCACGAACTTCTCGTAGGTTTCGGGGTTCTGGCCCAGCACCTCCGACTTCGCGATCTCCGCGAGGTCCACTGCGCGCGCGGTCAGGCGGCGCCGGTAATCCTCGGCCAGTTCCCGGGGCGGAACGTCTCCGACGCCCAGCAGATGCCGGATGAGTTCGTCGGTCAGTTTCTTCAGGTAGGGCTCGATTCCGCGGGAGCGCAGCGCCGAGCCGCGCAGGATGATGCGCCGGCCGTCGTACAGGGCATAATTCTTCGCCTTGTAACAAAACATCGCCTCGTAGCTGCCGTCGAATTCCAGCTCAATGCCCGGCGGCAGCGTGCTCGCCACGAGCGCCAGCAGTTGCTCCGGTCCGGTGAAGTATCGCTCCGAGGAGAGATAGATGCCGTCCGTGTCCGCCTCGAGTATCGTGCAGCCATTCCGGGCGAACTCCGCGATGAGCCGCTGCAGGAGCTCGCGACCCTGCCGGGTCACCTCGGCGGCCAGCTCGCCATCCCCAAAGCGCGCGCCGGAGAAGCCGAGGTACCCATAAAACGAGTTGATCAGGATCTTGTAGCTGCCTTGGCGCGCCTGGTACTCGGTGCGGAGTTCCTCGGTCGGCGCGGTGCGGGCGAGCTGCTTGCAGTTCAGGCGGTAGTCGCGCAGCTGCGTCAGCATGCGAATGAACACCCCCAGGGAATCGCTCCGCGGATTGCGGCCGATCGTCAGCAGCAGGCTCGGGTAAAGCGAGGCGACGTCGAAGTGCAGCACGTGCCGGAACACGCCCTCCTGGAAGCTCCGCGTATAGCCGCCTTCGAAGGGCGCGACCTCCGGCGGCACCGGGCAGCTCTGCCGCGCATGGTAATACTCCTCCAGGAACAGCAGATCGATCTTCGTGGTGGTGCCGCGCAGCGTCGCCTCCTGCAGCAGGAGTGGAAAAGTCTTCACCTGCTCGAAATACGTGGGCAGGAGCAGGTCGGCCACCCCCTTGGTCTCCCGCAGATCGTCCGCGAGATAGGCCAGGAACTGCGCGCGGTCGGCGTGGAAAGCCTCCTGGATGCGGCTGCCCTCGATGTACGTGCGCTCCCCCTCGGCCTCGTCGGTGACGCCGAAATACACCGCCACGTCCTTCAGCCCGTAAGAGAGCATCTCGCGCGCCGCGATGTCGAAGAGCTGAACGAGCAGATAGGTGTCCACCACGGCGCGGCCCGGCAGGTCGCAGCGCGGGAAATCGATCCAGCGCTCCGCGACCTTGAGCCGGCTGTTGCGAAAGACCGCGCCCTGGCCGAACCGGCCCCACGCGCAGGGCACCCGGTGGCGCCGGCACCGCAGGCGCAGGTAGTCCAGATCGAACTTGAAAAGGTTGTGGCCTTCGATGACGTCGGGGTCCTCCGCCTCAAGCACGTCGTTGAGGTCGAGGAGGAGACGCTTCTCCGCGGCGTCCGTGTCCTCGGCGAGGACGAGCAGGCGCGGGCGCGCTCCGAACTGCAAGCCGATCGCCAGCACCCGGTCCGCGGCATTGCGCGCGTCGCTGAAGTCCTCGCCTGCCGCGCGGCCCGTCTCGATGTCGAGCTGGCAGCGCCGGAGTTGCGGGAAGATCAGCTCGCCGTAGAGCCGCCGGCGGCTCTGGAGCAGGTATTGGTTCTCGAGCGGGCGGATCCAGTCCACCGCCGCGCCATCCGGCGCCGTCTTGATGAATTCCTCGAAGCCCGCGCTCCCCCGGGTGTGCGCCAGCCAGCGGAACGTCCCCTCGCCCTTCAGCGCTTCCACCTCGAGGCCCGCCATCCCGCCGACCACGGCCGTGTCGCCGAGCCAGGCGAACGGCCGGAAGGGCTCCACCTTCTCCTCCCGCCCGCCTTCCGCCGTCGCCACCGCAAGGCGCGCCCTTCCCTCCTCGTCGATCCAGACGCCGCAGAGGCTGCCGGCGGCGGAAAGTTCGTTGGGTCCGGCCATGCCTTACTTATGCCGCAAAACCGCCGCAAAGACCACCCCCTATTTTTCGGGATCGAATCCCGCCTGCGCCCTGGCAACATCCGTACCTCGTGATCCCGCCCCTTTTCTACGGCTTGGTGGCGATGCTCGGCGTCCTCAGCATGGGTTTTCAGCTGCTCGCCTCGCGTCTCCTGAGCCCGCACTTCGGTTCATCGATCATCGTCTGGGCCTGGCTCATCTCCACCTTTCTGGCGGCCTTCAGCGCCGGGTCGCTGCTGGGGGGCTGGATCAGTCGCCTGCCGGCCCCGCCGCGCGGGCGCGCCCAGCTCGCGGCCGCCGCGGTCGGTCTCGCCGCCCTCGCCCTCACCGCCGTCGGCGGCGCCGGCCTCCTCGACCGCATTGAGCTGGCGGTTGCGGATATCAACCTGGGGCTGTGCGTATCCTGCCTCACCCTCTTCTTCGTGCCGGTGGCGGCGCTCTCCTGCTTCGGCCCGCAGGCGGTCCAGTATCTGGCCGGGCGCGGCACGCCGCCGGGATCCGCCTCGGGTCTGGTCTACGGCATCAGCACCCTGGGCAACATCGCCGGCGTCATGCTCACCGCCTTCGCCTTCATTCCCCACCTGCGGGTTTCCCTGCTGCTGTACCTCTGGCTGGCCGCCGGCGCCGCCAGCCTGGCCGGGCTCCTCGCCATCCTCCGGTCCGCCCCGGCGGCGGCGACCCCGCCATGAGAACGGCCGCCCTCCTCCTCGCCGTCGCCGCCACCGCCGCTCTGGCCGCGGCCGCCGGCGACTACGTCGAGCGCTACGATTCCCTCTACAACAGCCTGACCGTCGAGCGGCGCGGCAGCATTGTCGAGCTGCGCGCCCGGTCCCGCCGCGGGGAGTTCCTCGAATCGGCGGTCGACCTCGCCGATCCCTTGCGCCCGGTGGTCGCGTACACGCGCACCCTCTACGGCGCGCTCTTCCTCCAGCCGCAGCCCCGCCGCGTGCTGATGATCGGACTCGGCGGCGCCGGCTTCCCCCGGCTGTTCGCGGCGGCCTTTCCGGATGCCGAGCTGCGCACGGTGGAACTCGACCCGAAGGTCGCGGAACTCTGCCGCACCCGCCTCGGCTTCACACCGACCGACCGCACGCCGGTGACCATCATGGACGGACGCCTCTTCGTGAAGCACGACGCCGGCACATGGGACTGGATCATCCTCGATGCTTATCGCGGCGGCTACGTGCCCCCGCACCTGAAGACGGAGGAGTTCTATCGCGAGTGCGCCGCCCGCCTGACCCCGCGCGGTGTCCTGGTCAGCAACCTCCACGCCAATACGCAACTCTACGAATCGGATCTGCGGACGCTCTGCGCGGTTTTCCCGCAGGTGGTGCTCTTTCGCACCGCCACCACCGCCAATGTCATCGCCTGCGGCGTGACCTACCGCGAGCCGGTGATCACCGACCCGGCCGCCTGGCCGTCGCCGCGGGCGCTGAACCGGCCGCCGTTTGCCGGCCGGCTGGATCTGCAGGCGATTCGGGACGAGCGGATCGATCTGCCTGCCGCCGCCCTGCGGAACGGGCGCCTCCTCACCGACGACTTCGCCCCCGTCGAGTTCCTCGACGCGATCAAGAAGAACGACACGACCGAGTGACGCGCCGATCGCGACCGGCCGGCCGTGAACTCGCGTCGCCGGCGGAAATCCGCCTCAGAACGGTCGCCAATAGACCATCGTGACCGCCGTCACCGCCAAAATGAGCGCGATCCAGACGAGCGCGCCGGCGCGCTCGCGTTTGCGGTAGGCGATCCCCGCGAGCGCGGCCAGGCCCAGCCAGCATGCCATCTTCACGAACACCCAGCCCGCCGGCGCGAAGCCGTACAGGGTCTGCCACAAACGGAGACCCGTGACCAGCAGGACAAGGCTCGCCGTGCCGGTCCAGATCAGCGCCCGCTTGCGTGTTTCGAGCGGGGCGGCCAGCGCGTAGAAGGTCCATCCCACCAGCACGAGCGCGGCGCTCACGTGCAACACGTGCAAGATGATTGATTCCGATGGATTCACGGCAAAGCCCTGCCGTCCGTGCTGCCTCTCCGCCGCGATCCCCGTGGTGGAGGCCCGCCCGCCACGGCACCCGACGGCATCGATGACCTGTCAGCGAATAGTCGCCACGCGCCCGGAAGGCGGGCGCCCGGTCTGGGCGCCGAGGCCGCGAAGTCGTGGGAAGGGCCGGGGCACACGGGTTGCAGGGATGGCTCCGGGTGAACTGACCCCGAACCGCGGAAAAAGCAACACCCCGCCTGTGCCGTGCGCGCCAAGGCTCTAATCCTTTTTGTGCTCAGGTGGGCGCCTCCGGATGGTTTTTGCTTTCCGATTTACGGCCTAGCAGCTGCCACCGTTGGGATGGCTCCCGTAAGTTATTAAAGGCAAAGAGCGGTTTTCGAGCGCAACACGAACACTGCAGGGTGTCGGCTGCCACGCTAGAACGCGCGGGCGCCCGGTCAAACCGGAAGCGCCTTTTTGCCGAACAATTTTTGCTTGCACCAGCCGCGGACGGCCCAGATCGCCAGCACCAGATTCACGCCCACCGCGCGGCCCGCCGAGAGGCCGGGCCAGAACGCCCCTGCCAGCACCGCCAGCGTGGCCGCGGCGAGCAGCGCGTCGCTCCAGCGACGCGCGGCGGCCCGCCCCAGCACCACGACGAGGGCCGCCCACACCAGCACACCCAGCCCGGCGGAGATCAACGCGAACACCTGCGCCGGGCCGGCGCGGTGCTCCCGTGCCAGCGCGAGCGCCAGTGTCCAGAACAACACTTCATTGAAGTACGCAAAGCCCACTCCGAGCGCCGCGATCAGGGCCGGCGTCACGGGAAATTGGCCGTTCGCGCCTCCCGTCGGCAGTCGGCTCGCCAGCGCACAGCCCGAGCAGCAAAAATAGCTCCGGCCCGTCTCGATCCGCCGCACCTGGAACGGGAGGCCGCAGTAGCTGCAAGAGATCCGGGGCATGGGAGGCAACCAGTAATCAGGAAGCCAGGAAGCCAGGAATCCATCCAAATCGGCGGGCGCAGCCGGCCCTCCCGTTCTCCGGGGGGAATGATTCTACTCGTCCGGGCCCGGCCCGCAGGCTGATCGTCGTCGCAGGTTCAGATCGATCTGGCCAAGGATGCCCGCCCCCTGGAGGGCTCGGCTCAGCCCGGGATGCACGGCCGTCCCGGTGTTCGGGTCTTCAGGATCGGCCCCGAATTACGTTGTCGCGGCAGACGCCACCCGGCTCCCCGACTTCCGAATTCGGCCTATGGCCCCTCCAGGATGGCCGAATCGAGATGCTCAATGATCAGTTCCTGCAGTGTCGCGAGGAAGATATAGCCCAGAAATGCCTTCGCCGCCGGTTCGCCGAGATGCGCGGGTTCCACCGTGCCGCTCTCGATCGCCTCGTCGGGCAGGCCGGCCAATTCCCGCTCGCGCAGGCGCAGGCGGACGGCGGCACAGGCCCGCAAAACGGCCTCGGCGTTGGCCTCGTCAAAGCCCACCGTGCCGCTGGCGAAGAACTCCCGGTCAAACAAGGCCAGGAAGCGCTGGCAGTCTTCGTTCTGTCCGCCGAGTAGCTCGCCCTGCCACGCGGCACGCAGCTCCTCGTCGAGGTCATGCAGGTGCTGCGGGGCGGCGAGCCGGCCGGCGAGGCTGTCGACCGTCGCCTTGATCAGGTCGAGCAGCGGCGCCACGGCCGGCAGGCTGAGCTTGACCTCAACGCGTTTCATGCGGCTCGAGGATTGCCGTGAGTTGCCATTTCTGGAGCGTGAACGCGTAGGCTTCCGCCTTCTCGCGCACGCCCGTCCAGACCACCGAGCGGCCCCGCTCGTGCACCTCCAGCATGTGCCGGCGCGCCTTGGGCTCGTCGAAACCGAACACCTTGCGGAACACGAGCACAACGTAGGACATGAGGTTCACCGGGTCGTTGAGCACCACCACCCGCCACAGGCCCTGGAGCGCCAGTTCGGTCTCCGTCCGGCCGGCGGGCGCCACCTCGGCTCTGTCCGAAGCCGCGGTCATGCCTGCGCCGCCGCCGCGCCGGCCACCGCGGCGCGCACCCGGGCCGCGGCCTCCGCCAGCGGCACCTTGGTCACAGCTTTCTCCGTGCGCCACTTCACCTCGATCACACCTTCCTTCAGGCCCCGACCGCCCACAGTAAGGCGCAGGGGCACGCCGATCAAGTCGGCGTCCTTGAATTTCACCCCGGGCCGCTCGTCGCGGTCGTCGAGCAGCACGTCCGCCCCCGCGGCCTCGGCGGCCGCCGCCAGCTGCCGGGCGAGATCCGCCGCCTCCGGCTGCGCCGGATCGAGCAGCACGACCAGCACCTGAAAGGGCGCCACCGTCCAGGGCCAGGCGATGCCGTCCGCGTCGTGGCACTGTTCGATCACGGCCTGAAGCGTGCGGCTGATCCCGATGCCGTAGCAGCCCATGACCATGTGCCGGCTTTGCCGCTGGGCATCGGCATAGACCGCGCCGAATTTCTCGCTGTATTTCGTGCCCAGCTTGAAGACGTGGCCAACCTCGATCGCCCGGCAGATCCGGAGCGGGCGGCCGCACTTCCCGCACGGCTCGCCCTCGGCCACCCGGCGGAGATCGCTGAACCGGGTGATCGCCAGGTCGCGCGCCACATTGACGTGCCGCAGGTGGACGCCGTCCCGGTTCGCGCCGGTCACCCCGTTGCCAATGAGCCGCACCGCCGGATCCGCGAAAACGCCGGCGAGTCCGCCGGGATTCCCGATCGTGCCGCGCACCACGCCCAAGCTGCCGGGCTTCGCGCCCATCACCGGCGCGATCTCCTCCGGCGTGGCGGGGCGCCACACCGTGAAGCCGAGCGCGCCGAGCTTCGCCTCCTCGAGTTCGTCGGTGCCGCGCAGCACCACCGCGAACAGCTTGCCGTCGCCGAGGTAGAGCAGCGTCTTGAACTGCTGCCCCGCCGGCACGCCGTACGGCGGCTGCGCCAGGCCGTCGATGGTCACAACGCCGGGCGTGGGAAACTCCGTCACCGCCCCCTCCGGCGCCGCGTCCGGCCAGTCCGCCGGCACCAGCCCGCTGGCGGCCTTCTGGCGGTTGGCCGCGTAGTCGCCATTCTCGCAGAACACCACGTCGTCGTCGCCCACCTCGGCCGGCACCATGAATTCGTGCGAAAAGCTCCCGCCCATCACGCCCGTGTCGGCCTCGACGGAGATGGTCTTGAGCCCGCATCGCGCGAAGAACTTCGCGTAGGCCGCCTCCATCGCGTGGTAGCTGCGCGTCGCGCCCGCATCGTCGGCGTCAAAGGAATACGCATCCTTCATCACGAACTCCCGGGCCCGCATCAGGCCGTAGCGCGGGCGGATCTCGTTCCGGAACTTGGTCGCGATCTGGTAGAAATTCTTCGGGAGGTCGCGGTAGCTCGCCAGCTCGGCCTTGGCCAGCGGCGTGATGATCTCCTCGTGCGTCGGGCCGAGCACGAACTCGGGCTCAAGCGGCGGGCGGCGCCCGGCGCCGGCGTGATCCGCCCGGTACATGATCTCCCGCGCCGCGGCCCAGCGCGGCCCCGTCTGCCAGAGCTCGGCGGGATGCAGGTGCGGCATCCACAGTTCGATCGCCCCGGCCGCGTCCATCTCCTCGCGGCAGATCTGGGTGATCTTCTGCAGCGTCCGCAGGCCGAGCGGCAGGTAGGTGTAAAGGCCGCCGCTGAGTTTGCGCACGAGGCCCGCGCGCACGAGCAGCTGGTGCGAGGTGATCTCGGCGTCGGCAGGGCTCTCCTTGAGCGTGGGGATGAAAAAGTGCGACCAGAGCTTCATCGAGCCCCGGTAAGAGAACAGCCGCCCGCGGGGGAAGCAAATTGATTTGCGGCGACGAGGCCGCCCGCGATTAGAATCCCGCATGCCCGCCCCCCGCCCGCCGCCGCGGCCCCTGCCGACGCGCTGGATTGTGCTGGCCATCGTCGCGTTCATCGCGGGCTACACGGTCCTGCGCCTGCACTACGGCAAGCGCGGCCGGGCGTTCGAGCCCTTCCACGACCTCGGCGAGCAAGCCACGACCCGGCAGCTCCTCCAGCTCGGCTACCGACGCATCCCGGTCGAACTCGCCCGCCCGGCCGAACCGTTGCCCGCCGCGCGCATCGCCCCCGCGGCGGCCAGCATCATCGACGCGCTGGGCGGCCTGCCCGCGGAGCTCGGGGGGGCGCTCGCGGTCCGCCCCGTCCTGCCCGCGGCCATCGGGACGGTGGCGGCGCCGCGCGAGGCGGCCGCGGCGGGGCTCTACACCCTCCAGTTCTCCTGCGCCCAGCCGGACTACCAGAGCCAGGTGCGGGGCGCCCTGCTCTTTCGCAAGGACCAGCAGCTCTTCCTCCTGCCCGACTTCGAGAAAATGTCCGGCCACCTGCTCGCGCGCTACAAGGAGAGCGTCGTGCTCGCCAGCTTCTCCACGCAGAGCCTCAAGCCCGGGCGCTACACGCTCACGCTCTGCGGCGGCCGCACCTCGAAAAGCTGGAGCTTCACCGTGAAGTGAGGTCAGAAGTAAGAACGCCGAAGGCAGGAGTCAGCATTCAGAAATGGGAATTCAGAGGCCCGACATCAGCGGTCGGCGGGCAGCGGACGCGGGTGGAAAGATGCGTCCGCTGGCTTCAGGTCGCCGTTTTCGTCCGGCCTGATTCCCCATCCTTGGATTCTGACTTCTGCCTTTTGCACGCCAGCCTCTGTCATTGACGCGCCGGGTGGATTCGACGACAACCCTTGCGACTTCCGTCATGAGCAACGGCGCCGCCATCGCCACCATCAAGCCCACGGATCTCCGCGGCATCCTCAAATACGTGCCGCGCTTCCAAGGGCAGATCTTTGTCATCGCCCTCGACGGCGCCATCGTCGCCGATGAGAATTTCAGCAATCTGCTCATCGACATCGCGGTCCTGCGCAGCCTCGGCATCAAGCTCGTGCTGGTTCACGGCATCAGCCAGCAGATCGAGGAGCTCTCGACGACGCGCCAGATTCCGATCACCGACTCCCGTGGCACCGGCGTGACCGACGCCGCCACGCTCGACCTCGCCATCCGCGCCTCGGCCCGCGTGTCGCACCTCATCTTGGAGGGCCTGACGCAGAACGGCCTCAAATGTGCCATCACCAACGCCGTGCGCTCGGTTCCCGTCGGCATCATCAAGGGGGTGGACCAGCAGTTCACCGGCCGGGTCGACCGCATCGACAAGGAGTTTGTCCTCCATCTCATGGCCGCCGACATCGTGCCGATCCTATCCCCGATCGGCTGCGCGCCCGACGGCCATTCGCTCCGCATGAACTCCGACTTGCTGGCGGCCGAGCTCGCCGAGGCGCTGCAGGCGAGCAAGATCATCTACCTCGCGCCGCAGCCAGGCCTGGTGATCAACGGGGAATTGCGCCGGGAGATCTCGGTCGAATCACTGCGCGAAACCCTCCGCGACCACCCTGAGGCGATCGCGTCGGAGGAGCACAGCAAGGCGGTGCATGCGGTCAAGGCCATCGAGACGGGAATTTCGCGCGTGCACCTCCTCGACGGCCGGATTTTCGACGGGCTGCTCAATGAGATCTTCTCGAACGAGGGTGTCGGCACCCTGATCTACGGCAACGACTACCAGCAGATCCGCAAGGCGACGCGCCGCGACGTGCGCCTCATCTACAACCTCACGCGCAATGCGGTGAAGCGCGAGGAGCTGATCTACCGGACGCAGCAGGCGATCGAGAAGAACATCGACCAGTTCTTCGTGTTCGAGATCGACGAGAACCTCATTGCCTGCGTATCGCTCACGACCTACGCGGACAAGCCGGGACTTGCGGAGATCGGCTCGCTCTACGTGCTGCCGTTCTATCAGAACCGTGGCATCGGCCGGAAGATGGTCAATTATGCCTGCATGGTCGCCAAGGAGCGCGGGGCCACCTCCGTCATTGCCCTCTCCACGCAGAGCTTTACTTTCTTCATCTCATCCTGCGGTTTCGCCGAGGCCGACAAGTCGATCCTGCCCGAGACGCGGCTGAAGCACTACGAAGAGAGCGGACGCAATTCCAAAGTTCTGGTGAAACCCCTGGCCTGATCGGCCGTCTAAACTGACATGTGGCGCATGGCATCCATGGCATGCCTGCTCCTTCCTCTGACCGCTGGGGCGGTCACCCCGCCTGACGCCAGCGGAGCGGGCGCTTCCGCGAATGATTCGCATCATTACTGGCCGCTGGCCGCGGTGAGCCGCACCGATGACCGGGCGCCAACGCGGGTCGACTTCATCCCCACGGGCACGTCGATGGACCTCGCGGTGCAGGAGTTGCGGCAGGCCGCGGCGCCGATGGCTCCGGTGACCCGCAACAGCTTGGTGCCTGTCGACCTCAACCGCCACGTTCGCCTCGCCATCATTTCCCGGCCGGTCGCCTACACGAATCGTTTTGGCGTGACGTCGACCACCGTGGCGATCTTCAGTCTGCAGTGGTAAGGCGGGAGACCGGAGGATGAAGGTCAGATCGCGAGGGCCGGACTCGTAGGAAGCGTGCTTGCGCGTGATTGAGCGGTGGGGGGGCGATCCCGGACCGGTGAGATCTCGCGGCCGATCTGTCCGCCCGTGGCGATGCTTGACGGTCCGGCGCTTCTCGGTCACCGATGGCCGCACCCATGAACCCCTCCGCCCGCTCCGGCGCTGCCGCCGGCGGGGCCCACTCCACCCCGGCCTCGAATCCAACCGGCCTCTTCGCGATGCCGGACGGCCGAAGCCTGGCTTTCACCTTCACTCTCGTCAGCTCGCTCTTCCTGCTCTGGGGCTTCTGCAACGGGATGATCGACGTGATGGACAAGCATTTTCAGGAGGAGCTGCACCTCACGCTGGCGCAGTCCGCCTGGGTGCAGTTCGCGCATTACCTCGGGTACTTCCTGATGTCGCTGCCGGCCGGCTGGCTGGCAATCCGGCTCGGGTACAAGGGCGGCATCATCGCCGGACTCCTGATGGTCGCGGTCGGCGGCTTGTGGTTCATCCCGGCCACCCACCTCGCTCAATTCTGGGCCTTTCTCGTCGGCGTCTGCGTCATCGCGTCGGGGCTGACTTTTCTCGAAACCATCGCCAATCCCTACACGACCGTGCTGGGGCCGGCGCGCTACGCCGCTACCCGCATCAATCTCGCCCAGTCGTGCAACGGCATCGGCTGGATTCTCGGGCCGATCGCGGGCGGCATGTTCTTCTATTCGAAAGACGCCGCCGGCGTCGGAACCGGCAGCCAGACACTCTGGATTCCCTACGCTGGCGTCGCGGTCGTGGTCATCGTCCTCGCGATCGTTTTCTATTTCGCGAACGTGCCCGACCTGAAGACCGAGGACGACTACCACCTGGACGATGCCGACGCCGGCGGATCCAAAGCCGCCCAACGGCCGGTCAACCCCGCGCTCAACTACTTCCTCCTGTTGCTCAACGCCTCCGTCTTGATTGGCGTCTTCGACATGATCCTGTGGGTGATCTTGGGAACCGTCGGCGTCAGCCACGCGGCGATGTCGACGACGCTCTGGACCAGCGGGCTGATCGCGTTCGCCGTGACTGCTACGATCCTCCGGCGGGCCGCCGGCGCGCTGTCGCACCACAGCATCTGGTCCCATCCGCATTTCACCTCGGCCACGCTCGCCCAGTTCTTCTATGTCGCCGCGCAAGCCGGCATCTTCAGCTTTCTGATCAACTACATGACGTCCGAGGTGCCGGCAATACCGGCGTCGTGGACCACGGGTTGGCTGCAGAGCTGGTTCGAGCTCAAGGACGGCCTGGTCCATTTCAGCGATCGCGGCGCCTCCAATCTGGCCTCGTTGGGCTTCGTCTGCTTTCTCACCGGCCGCTTCTCCGGGGCCGCCATCCTCAAGAATTTCTCGGCCCACAGGGTGCTCGGCTTGTATGCCACCCTCAACGTCGCCGTCTGCCTGTTGATTTTTCTCAAGCTCGGCTGGCCCTCGGTGGTCGCGGTGTTCCTGAGCTACTTCTTCATGTCGATCATGTTTCCGACGATCTTCGCCCTCGGGATCTTCGGGCTCGGCGTCCGCGCCAAGCGGGCATCGGCCTATATCGTCATGGCGATCATGGGCGGCGCCATGCTGCCGAAATTGATGGGCCACGTGGCGGACCAGTACGGCATGTCCCGCGGATACATCGTCCCGCTCATTTGTTTCGCCCTGGTCGCCCTCTACGGCTGGTGCTGGCCCAGGCTCAGCCAGGCGGAATCGCTGAACGGCCTGAAGCCCGCCGGCGGGCATTAACCAAGCTTGCCGCTGCCGCCATCCGGTCTTGCGCCGCGCGGCGCCCTCTGGTTTAGAGAACGGGCCTATCGGCTTCCCGCTATTGGCTGACAGCTTTTCGCTTACCGCTCTCCGACCATGCCCATGTCCGATCTCACCCGCAAATTCTCCTCCATCGTCCATGACGGCGCCGACCGCGCCCCGAACCGTTCCATGCTGCGCGCTGTCGGCTTCCGGGACGCCGACTTCCAGAAAACCGTCGTCGGCATCGCCTCCACCTGGAGCATGCTCACGCCCTGCAACATGCACATCGATGCGCTCGCCCGCGAGGCCGGCGCCGGGGCGGACGCCGCCGGAGGCAAGTCGATCATCTTCGGCACCATCACTGTGTCCGACGGCATCAGCATGGGCACGATCGGCATGCGCTACTCGCTCGTGTCGCGGGAAGTCATCGCCGATTCCATCGAGACGGTCTGCGGCGCCGAGGGATTCGACGCGCTCGTCGCCATCGGCGGATGCGACAAGAACATGCCGGGTTCGATCATGGCCATGGCGCGGCTGAACCGCCCGTCCGTGTTCGTGTACGGCGGAACCATTCTGCCGGGTATCCATCCCGGCACGCAGAAGGAATGCGACATTGTCTCCGTCTTCGAGGCGGTCGGCGAGCATGCCGCCGGCAAGCTGGACGAAGCCGGCTTGAAGGCGGTCGAGACCTGCTCCATCCCCGGCGCCGGCGCCTGCGGCGGCATGTACACCGCCAACACCATGGCCTCGGCGATCGAGGCGCTGGGCATGAGCCTGCCCAACAGTTCGGCGCAGATCGCGGTCAGCGAGGAAAAGAAGCTCGATTGCCGGCGCGCGGGCGAGGCGGCGGTCGCCCTCGCCCGGGCCGGCATCCGGCCGCGCGACATCATGACGCGCCAGGCCTTTGAGAATGCCATCACGGTGGTCATTGCCTTGGGCGGCTCGACCAATGCCGTGCTGCACCTCCTGGCTATCGCCCACACGGCGGGCGTGAAGTTGTCGATCGACGACTTTTCCCGCATCGGCAAGCGCGTGCCGGTGCTCGCGGACCTCAAGCCCTCGGGCCGCTACAGCATGGCCCATCTGTCGCGCATTGGCGGTCTCATGCCGCTCATGAAGATGCTGCTCGGCGCCGGCCGGCTCCACGGCGATTGCCTCACCGTGACCGGCAAGACTGTTGCGGCGAACCTGCGCGACGTCAGGCCTTACGCCGCCGACCAGGACATCGTCCGGCCGCTGTCGAACCCGCTGAAAAAGGACAGCCACATCTGCATCCTCTACGGCAATCTCGCGCCGACCGGGGCCGTGGCGAAAATCTCCGGCAAGGAGGGCGTCCGGTTTTCCGGCAAGGCCATCGTGTTCGAATCCGAGGAAGCCGCGCTCAAGGCGATCCTCGACGGCCGAGTCAAGGCGGGCCACGTGATCGTGGTTCGCAATGAGGGCCCGGTGGGCGGGCCCGGCATGCGCGAGATGCTTGCGCCCACGAGCGCCGTGATGGGCAAGGGCCTGGGCCAGGCGGTCGCCCTCATCACCGACGGCCGGTTCTCCGGAGGCAGCCACGGCTTTGTTGTCGGGCACATCACGCCCGAGGCGGCGGTGGGCGGTCCGATCGCCGTGATCAAGAACGGCGACCCGATCACGATCGACGCGGTGGAGAACACCATCGCCCTCGATCTCCCGCCCCGGGAACTCAAGGCGCGGCTCAAGGCCTGGAAACCCCGACCGCCCCGCGAGACCCGCGGCGTCCTGGCCAAGTACGCAAAGCTCGTGGCCAGCGCCTCCGAGGGCGCGGTGACGGACAAGTATCTGCAGAAGCAGCGGTAGGCTGTAAGCGCCAAGCTTGGGGCGCAGACATCTCGGCGAGATCTGCCGCTGCCTGCCGGGCCAGCTCTCAGTCTGTCCGTGCGCGGACTCCCGGCCTTTGCAGGTGTTTTGACTTGGTCGGACGATCCCGTTTCTTAAGGCGTCGGTTCGCGGCGCCGGTGTGCTCAAGACGACATGTGAATTCAGCCGGCTTGTCCGCGCGTCGTCCCGCATTTCTCCCTTCTCAAGCAAGCTCTCGTCGGTGCTCTTCTCTGGCTGCCCACCGTCCTTTCGACCTCCCAACAAAGCCCTATGAAACCGATGCCCGCTTTCCCCACTCCTCCCCGTCCCCTCCCCGCCGCGCCGCCATCGGGCGGCTTGACCTCGGCGCGGGTCACCGCCGTCACCGACCCAGACGGGCTGGGCCGTGTCCGAGTCAAGCTGGTCCTGCCCGCCGCGCTCGGGGGCGCGGCCTTCGAAGGTTGGGCGCGCCTGGCGACGCTCTTGGCCGGACCGAAATCGGGAACATGGTTCGTGCCGGACGTGAACGACGAGGTCCTGGTGGGCTTCGATTCCGGCGACCCGCGCCAGCCCTACGTCATCGGTTCCCTCTGGAACAGCCAGAGCCGACCGCCGCAGTCGATGGATTCAGCCGGCGCCAACACGGTGAAGCTATTGCGCACACGCGGCGGCGTGACCGTGACGCTCAACGACCAGGCTGGCCAAGGCACAGTGATCATTCAAACGCCGGGCGGGCAGCACATCACCCTGACGGATGGCCCGGCCGCAATCCAGGTCGTCGATGCCAGTGGTAATTCGGTGAGCCTGGGTGCCGCCGGCATCACCATCAACGCCGCCGCCAAGGTGACGATCAACGCCAGCGAGGTGGATGTGTCCGCCGGTCTCGTGCAGGTGAACGCGGGCATGTCGCGGTTCAGCGGCGTGGTGCAGTGCGACTCACTCATCACCCAGTCGGTGGTGAGCGCCAGCTATACTCCCGGCGCCGGCAACGTCATGTGACCGGGACGCTCGCCGGGCGCTCCCGGCCTCTGCCGCGTCCGGCCGCAACGCCGCCGGTTGAAACCCCCGTGAAAATCGGGCGCCGGCGTCCTCGCTCATCTTTTGACTTCGCTTGGCGCGCCGCCTCTGTTACTCGCTACCTTTCCCTCTCATTCCCTCTTTCCGTCGCCCATTCATTCCCTGACGCCCTGTTTCCCTCCCATGTCCTGGACCCGATTCAAACAACTCTACTACCAACACAGTTCGCTGGGCCTCGCCCTCGACATCAGCCGGATGCCGTTCCCCGACGATTTCCTCGACTCGTTGAAGCCGAAGTTCGAGCAGGCATTCGCCGACATGGCCGCGCTGGAGAAGGGCGCGATCGCCAACCCGGATGAGAACCGGATGGTCGGACATTACTGGCTGCGCGCGCCCCAGCTGGCCCCCACGCCCGAAATCACCGAGGCCATCACCGCGAACCTCGCCGCCATCAAGACCTTCGCCGCCCGCGTCCACCGGGGCGAAATCACCGGGGCCGCCGGCAAGTTCCGCGAGGTGCTCGTCATTGGCATCGGCGGCTCCGCGCTCGGGCCCCAGCTGGCGAGCCACGCCTTGAGCCGCTCGAAGGGCGGGCGCGACCGGATGGGTGTTCATTTCTTCGACAACACCGATCCCGACGGCATGGAACAGGTGCTGCGGGACCTCGGCGGCAATCTCCGCCGCACCCTCGTGATCGTCATCTCCAAGTCCGGCGCCACGCCCGAGACGCGCAATGGCCTGGCCGAGGCCATCGCCGCGTACCGGGTGGCGGGTCTCGATTATCCCAAGCAGTTCATCGCCGTGACCGGCGCGGGCTCGGAACTCGACCGGCAGGCGGAGCAGGAAAGCTGGCTTGCGCGCTTCCCCATGTGGGATTGGGTGGGCGGCCGCACCTCCGAGTTCTGCGCCGTCGGGCTCCTGCCGGCCGCGCTGCAGGGCATCAAGGTCGACCAGATGCTGGCCGGCGCGGCCAGCATGGACAAGGTCACCCGCAAGGCTTCGCTCCGGGACAATCCGGCCGCCCTCCTCGCCGCGATGTGGTACTGGGCGACGGGCGGCCGCGGCGCCCGCGACATGGTGGTGCTGCCCTACAAGGACCGCCTCCTGCTCTTCTCGCGCTATCTCCAGCAGCTCGTCATGGAGTCGCTTGGCAAGGAACTCGACCGCCAGGGCAACGTCGTGAACCAGGGTATCGCCGTCTACGGCAACAAGGGCTCTACCGACCAGCACGCCTACGTGCAGCAGCTGCGCGACGGAGTGAACAATTTCTTCGTCACCTTCATCGAGGTCCTGCGCGATCGCGAGGGGCCGAACCTGGAGGTCGAGCGCGGCGTGACCTGTGGCGATTACTTGCAGGGCCTCCTCCTCGGCACGCGCGACGCGCTCAGCGAAAAGGACCGCCCGTCCCTCACTCTCACGATTCCCGACGTGTCGCCGCGCAGCCTCGGCATGCTCATCGCCCTTTACGAACGCGCGGTCGGCCTGTACGCCGCGCTCGTCGGCATCAACGCCTACCACCAGCCCGGGGTTGAAGCCGGCAAGAAAGCCGCGGCCCGGGTCATCGCCCTCAAGCCCCGCATCATCGAGGCCCTGCGGGCGGCGCCGCCGGAGGCGCCCCTCACGGCCGAGGCGGCCGCCGCCGCCCTCGGACAGCCCGACGACGCCGAACTCGTGTTCAAGGTGCTCGAACACCTCGCCGCCAACGAGGGCACCGGAGTCCAGAAGTCCGCGAAGAGCCCGTGGTGGGAGTCGACCTACACCTACACGCTCTGAATGAAACCTTTCCCGCCCGGCGGCGTCTCACCGCTCCGGGCTCGACCTCGGGGTCCAATTCGTTGCAGATTACTTTCCTGTCCCCACCCTGCCACCCGATGAATGCCACCAAGAAATCGTGCCTCGCGGCGCTGCTCGCCCTGGCCCTCGCCGCGCTGGTGAGCGGCTGTGTCGCGCCGAAGAACGACTCCTCGATCCCGTGGAACCGACCGGCGGACTGGGAAGGCCGGATCCCGGGCATGGGGCAGTGACGCCGGCGGAGCGCTGGCTCCCGGGATCGAGTGCCGGCCCGCGGCCGGATTTTCTTGTAGCTAACCAGGCCGGCGGCTGGCTTGCTATCCGCAGCGATGGACAACGCTTCGCTCGCGCCTCAATCGGGCCACCTCTACATCGTGGCCACGCCGATCGGCAACCTCGCCGATCTGACCGACCGGGCCCGCGCCATCCTCGCGGCCGTCGACCTTGTCGCGTGCGAGGACACCCGGACCACCGGGACCCTGCTCGCCCGTCTCGGGATCCGCCGCGAGCTTGCCGCCTACCACGAACACAACGAGATCGAGGCCGCCGAGCGGCTGGCCGGCCTGCTGGCCGAGGGCAAATCGATCGCCGTGGTGACCGACGCCGGCACGCCGGGCCTCAGCGATCCGGGTTTCCGCCTCGTCCGCGCCTGTCGCTGCCGCGGCCTCCCCGTGGTGCCCGTCCCCGGCCCGAGCGCGCTGATCGCCGTTCTCAGCGCCTCCGGCCTGCCCACGAACGGCTTTCTCTTTGCCGGATTCCTGCCGCCCAAGTCGGCCGCGCGCCGCGCCTTCCTCCAGGCGCACTGCGAATTCGCCTACACGCTGGCGCTCTACGAGAGCTGCCACCGCATTGGGAAATTCGTGGATGAGATTGTCGACCAACTGGGCGCCGCCCGCGTCATCTGCGTCGCGAAGGAAGTGACCAAGCTGCACGAAACTTTCCTGGTGGGCGCCGCCGCCGATGTGCGCACCCGCCTGGCCACAATCAGCCTCAAGGGCGAGTTCACGGTCCTGATCGCCCCGGCGGACTTCACGCTTTGAACAACCAAGGCACAAAGGCGCGACGGCGTTTTCCAGCCGGCGCCCTGTCGATCTCAAAATCCGCTTTCGTGGTTCCCTCTTGGCGCCTTCGGGCCTTGGCTGTGTCCCGATGATCGTCGCCGTCACCGACATCGGCAGCAATTCGATCAAATCCCTCGCGGCCTCCCGCGATGCCGCAGGCGCGCTGGCCGTCCTGGCGACCGGGGCGCTCGATGCCCGCATCAGCAAGGGCATCTCCGACGTCCCGCCCCGGCTCTCCGAGGAAGGCATGCGGCGCGGTCTCGAGGCGATCCGACAGCTGCTGGCCGAACTCGTCCCGCTCCGCCCGGACCGGACGATCCTGGTCGCCACCAGCGCGGTGCGCGACGCGGTCAATGGCGCCGTGTTCCAGGCGCGCGTCCGCGACGCCACCGGCCACGAATTGCGCATCCTCTCTGGTGCGGAGGAGGCCGATCTTATCGGCCGCGGCCTGCTCACCGACCCCGCCCTGGCCGACCTGCAGGACTTCTATGTTTTCGACCTCGGAGGAGGCAGCCTGGAGTGCCTCGCCTTCCGCAGCCGGCGCGCGGTGCAAGCGGTCAGCCTGCCGCTCGGTTGCGTGCGCCTGACCGAGCGGTGTGTCCGCGATCCCGCCGGACCCTTTGACGACGCCAGCCGCACCCGCGTCGTCGGAATGTGCCGGGCGGCGCTCATGGGAGGCGCGTTTGCCTTCGCGCTCCCGCCCGGCTCCGCTGCAGTTTTCGCCGGGGGGACGGTGACCACGGTTCGCGCCATCGCCGCGGCGCGCGGCGGCCAGCCGCTCGCGGATGCCACGGCGACGCTGGCGATCCCAATCATTCGCGATTTGCTCAACGAAGTCGCCGCCCTGCCGCTGGAGGCGCGCCGCCACATCGCCGGCTTGCCGCCGGAACGGGCGGACGTCTTTCCGACCGCGCTCGCTACGGTGCTCGCGGTCGCCGACGCCGGCGGGTTCACCACCTTCCGCCACTCCTTCCGCAACCTGCGGTTCGGCGTTGCTGCCGAGGCGCTGGCGAGCGGGGGCTGACGGCCGAATCAGCCTGCGGGCGCGCCAAGGCACCTTGGCAACGGCCCCGGACGGCCGACCTCCCGCTTCCGCCCAGGAGTCTCCGCCACCACCTCCGGAACATGTCAACTATTAGTTGACATCTCGCGCAAGGCGGCCAGCACGGCCGTGAAGTCCGCCGGCAGCGGGGCCCGCAGGTCCAGCGGACGGGCGGTGATCGGATGCAGGAACGCGATGCGCTCGGCGTGCAGCATCACGCGTGGCGGCGCGGGCAGCGCCGGGTCCGGCTTCCAGCCGTAGGTTCGGTCGCCGAGCACGGCGTGACCGCTCGACTTGAGGTGAACCCGGATCTGATGGGTGCGCCCGCTATGGATCCGGCAGCGCACGAGCGCGGCCTTGCCGTCAAAAGCCTCGACCAATTCCCAGTCGGTGCGCGCGGGCCGCCCACCCTCGCCCACCGTCATGCGCTCGCGATGCACCGGATGCCGGCCGATCGCGCGCTCGATCACACCGCTCTTGAGTCGCGGCACGCCCGCCACCAGCGCGAGGTATTCCTTCCGCAAATGCCGCCCGGCGAACTGCTCGGACAGGCCGCGATGCGCCGCGTCGTTCTTGGCCACGAGGAGCACGCCCGAGGTCCCTTTGTCGAGGCGGTGCACAATGCCCGGTCGCTCCACACCTCCGACGCCGCTCAGGCTGCCCGCGCAATGGGCCAGCAGGGCGTGCACCAACGTGTCCTCCCCGGTACCCACGCCGGGATGCAC
>DATIWI010000109.1:0-4838 GCA_035519475.1 Opitutaceae bacterium | reverse complement strand
TAGACCCGCGCCCGGCTGGCGAGCCGGCAATCTGGCAGATGGTTCGACCGGCATTTCTTGGCGCGGTCAATCCCAGGCTGGGGGAGGGCTTTTGATTTCCGGTGGAAGCTGACCCGCCTGGAACGGCAGATTCAGGCATTTCCAACCTCTTTCGCTCAAGACCCACCACATCGTCTCGATGTGTTTCGTCCCGTGCTCGGTGAGCTCGAATTCCACCCGCGCGGCTGCCCGGTGGCTCAGGGACGGGGCGATCACCTTCTTGTAGCGGGTCCGCATCCTTTCGGCCTTCCAATCGCGGCCGAGCAAATCCTGCAGAGAGTTGGGGGAAAGATGCGCGAGAACCTGGCCGTCGCACATGCGCGCGACTTGCTCGACGTTGCCGGCCAGGCAGGCGTCTTCGAATACGGTCCACCAGTGCGAGAACGAAGCGGTCCAGAGAGTGAACTCAGCTTGCGCGGACTGAAGCATGCCGGGGTCCAGCGCCGGCCCTCCTTGCATCTGGTGGGATTGACGCCCGGAGCGATAAACGACGTCGCGGCTTGTCTGGGGGTGCCCCGATTCCGGGGGCCGAGTCGACGAAATGGAGCCGTCGAGACTGACGATCGTGGACTGCTCGTTCCAGACGAACCGGCTGTGCTGCCGCTCGATTACGGCCACCTGATTCTCGGAATTGAACTCCACGCGCAGCGTTTCGAAGTTGTCCGGGCCGTAGCGAACCTCCCACATGAGGTGCGTCGCATCCGACTTCTTGGGCGCACCGAGGAGCTGCACCAGCTCTTCCCTCGTCATTTCGAAGGTAACGCCTGCATAGCGGTTGCGCGCGTCGTCCAAAGCGACACGCTGTTGCGGGGAAACGGTCGAACAGCTGGCGAGCACCAGCGCGGCGACCGCGAGCAATAGCCTGACCGGGTTTCCCGCCAAACTCGACCGCAGCCACTTCACTGCCGGGCAGGGCCTTTCCAGGGACGGATACGTCAACGCGCGGGGCACCATCGCAAGCACGAGTCTTTCCTGAGCTGGCGAACGCGCCGCAGGGGCGCCTCCGACAAGGAGCATTGCGAGGTTCTTCATGGCAATGCGGGCGGAGATGTTTGCTGGATCGCGCCTTGTTTGACGACGGGTTCGGGCCGCCGGTTTCAATCGTGGCGCCACATTTGCGGGAAAAGCTGCCCTGTCGCGCGGCGGGAACCGGCGTCGAATCGCCCATTCGCGCCGAAATTCCCTTTGCGGGACCGGGGTGGGGGCATGCCCGGGGGTACGATCGCGGAAGATGACGCGCGGATGCCCGTCGGGTGGCTCCGGCGCTACTCCGCTCGCAGGGCGTCGATCGGATTGACGCGGGCGGCCCGGCGCGATGGCAGGAACATCGCCAGGAACACGACGGCGAGCATCAAACCCGCCGTGACGGCGAGGATGCCGAGGGGCAGGCCGCTGACGCCGAAGAGGACGCTCCGCATGGCGCGGCCCGCGACCCAGGTGCCCAGAATTCCCAGAATTGTGCCGATGAGCAGGAGCCGGCCGCCGAGGCTGAGGAACTGCGTCAGAATCTGCTGCGGCATCGCGCCCAGCGCCATGCGCACGCCGATTTCGCGCCGGCGATGGCTCACCGCATAGGCGAGGACGCCGTAGGTGCCGACAGCGGCCAGGAGCAGCGCGGCGGCGGCAAAGACGCCCGCAAGGACTGCCGGCGAGCGGCGCGCGATCAGACTGTCATCGATCCGCGCCTGCATCAACCGCAGATCGTCGATGGGCAGCTCGGGATCGAGCTGCAGGACGGCCTTCTGGATCATCGGGGCCAGCGCCGCCGGCGGGAGCGAGGTGCGCACGAGCACAAAGAAGAAGCCAAAGTTCATCGCCGAGAACGGAAAGTAGACGGCGCCATGGCCCGTCGGTTCGGCCAGATCATTCTGCTTCACGCTGGCCACGACCCCGACGACCGTGGCGGCGTTATCGTTGTTCACCACGATGTCATGGGCGAGCCGGCGGCCAATCGGATCCGCGCCGGGCCAGTAGAAGTCAGCCACCGCCTGGTCCACAACGCAGACGCGCTCCGGGCGGTGGCTATCGGCGTCCTCGAGCCACCGGCCGCGCTGGAGCGGAATCTTCATCAGGGCGAGGTAGTCGCCCATGGTGCCCGCCTGGTAGTGGGCGCGGACGGTTTCGCCGGGTCGCGGCGTATGCCCCTCGACCGTGATCACGCTGTCGTTGGTGTTGCCTGCGAAGGGCAGGTTGGTGTTGATGGCGACGAGGGCAATGCCGGGAAGGGCGCGGATCGCCGGGAGGAGGCGGTCGACGAACGCGAGGCGGGAGGCGTCGTCCTTGTAGTTCTTCCACGGCAGGGCGATCTGCCCCGTGAGGATGTTTTCGGGATGGAAGCCGGCGGGGCTGGCGAGCACGCGTTTCAGGCTGAGACCGAGCAGACCGGCGCCGGACAGCAACACGAAGGCGAGGGCGATCTGGGCGACGATGAAGACGTGGCGAAGGCGCTGCGCCGCCCGGCCGGTGGTGCCGCCCCGGGATTCGGTCTGCAGGGTCGAGGCCAGGTTGGCGTGCAGGCTGTACCAGATGATCGGCACCGCGAGCACCAGGCCCACGACGACGGCGGCAGCCAGCGAGACGGCGGCGAGCCGCGGGTCAAAGGCGATCGTCCGGCCCAAGGGCAGCTCGCTGGCTCCGAGCGAGCGGAGCAGTTGGACGCCGAGCCAACCGAGGAGCATCCCCAGGAGCCCACCGCCGACCGCGAGCACCGTGGTGTCCGCGATGACCTCCGTGGCGACATGGCGGCGGCTGGCGCCGAGGGCCTGGCGGACCGCCATTTCCTTGGTGCGGCCGCTGGCGCGGATCAACAACAGATTGGCGAGGTTGACTCCGCCAATGAGCAGGAGAAAGAGCACGCCGGCTTGAAGCAGGAGGAGGGTCGGCTTGATCGAGCTCACGTAGTCGGCATGCAGCGCGCGCACCGTGGTGTGGTAGCCCGAGCCCTTGATGAGGTTGGCGAGGGGATCCTCGGCGACCTGGTGGACATTGAAGGCGTCGATCTGGGCCTGCGCCTCCGCGATCGTGACGCCCGGAGCCAGGCGCGCGATCATGGTCCAGTTGTTGTTATGGCGGTGGTCGGGCTGGCGGTCCTCCGGGGCATGGGATGCCGGCCGGTAGAATTCGGCGCGGCTCGACAGGAAGCGAAAATCCCTTGGCAGGACGCCGATGACCGTGATGGTGAGTCCGTCGTTCAGGAACGTGCGGCCCACGACGTGCGGATCGGCGGCGAAGTGGTGGCGCCAGAATCCGTCGGTGAGCACGGCGACTTCGTCGGCGCCGTATTTCAACTGGTCGTCGGTGAAGGCGCGCCCCATCGCCAGCGGCACGCCGAGCGTGGTGAAGAACTCCGGGGAGACGCGCGCGGTCGGCACGCGGTTGGGCGAGCCGGCGGCGCCGACCACGACGGCGGAGTCCTGCTGAATCGACACCGACGCGAATGCCTTGATGGCTTCGCGCCGATCAAAGTAGTTCGGAATGGAGGCGGCGGCGCGCTCCACGCCGGCACCGGGATAGCCGTTGAACACCACCACGAGGCGGTCGGACTGGGGAAAGGGCAGCGGGCGCACGAGGATCGCATCCACCACCGCGAAAATCGCGAAATTGGCCCCCAGACAGAGCGCGAGCGTGCCGAGCGCAGTCGCGGTGAAGCCCGGCGTGCGGGCGAGCTGGCGAAGAGCAAAGCGGATCTTGCTGGTCATAAAGGGAACGGATCGGCGCTGTGCCGGGGCGGCGGCGTGCCATCGGGGTCAGGAGGCACCGCGACCGAAACCGCGCCAACGCCGGTCGGCCCCTCCGACGGGCAGGCGCCTGTGGAGGACCGGACTTGCCTCAGGGCGAGGCAGGGATCGAAGGGCATGGGAAAATCAGACTGACGACCGAGAGAAGAACACCGATCTCGGGGCAAAGTCACAGCTTTTCACGCTGGCGGGGCAGGGGAATCCGGGGGAAACGAATGGAATTCGCTGGGCAAAATCGGGCCTGTCAAAGGAACCAGCGGATCCCGCGCCGCCCATAGATTCTGCCGCCGGATCGCAGCGTCCCCCCAGCCCGACGATGGCTACGGCATTACGCTGAGCATCCCAAGGCCGAGGAGCCGGACATGCGTCTGGTAGTAGTACTTGTCCGTCGGCAGGCCGTTCGAGACGAACCAGATCTTCGTCCGCAGGGCCGTGCCGATGACCCGAACGGTCTTTCCGCGCAGAATCGCCGTCGGATCGCCGCCCAACCGTCGCTCGAGTTGGAGCGCGAGCGCAGGGGGGATCTCGACGGTCAGGCACCGTTGGTCCCGGTAGTCGGCTTCCGAGTTGAGATAAAGCCAGTCGTCCTGGCGCCCGCCGCTCCGCACATCCATCTCGAACGTCCCCGAGACGCCTTCCGGGTGCTCGGCGGCGGCAAAGACCGCTTGCATCGGGGTGATCGGACCGCCGGCTGGGACCACGGCGACCGTCGGGACGTAGACGGTGCGATGGCTCGAGACGCAGCCGGCGAGGGCGATGGCGAACAGGACGCTGGAAGCTCTCGTGAACACGGCTCTGCGAATTCTGGAGACGGCCGCCGTCCGGCACCGTTACGCCGTTTGTCCGCGGTCCGACTGCCGGCCTGTTCTTCACGATAGGCGGCGGTGTCCCGGCCGTTCTGGAGACGTTGCGCCTGCGGTCTCGCGGGAGGTCATCGCAGCGCCCTGGTTAGGCGGTGCATTTCCCGGCCTTGACGGGTCCCGCCGGCCAACTTCCATGTTCGCCTATGAGATCCTTGTTCCGCCCGCGTCTTGCCGGTCTGATTGCTGTGCTGGGCGCCGC
>DATIWI010000108.1:0-22223 GCA_035519475.1 Opitutaceae bacterium | reverse complement strand
GGGCCCATCTCCGCGATGATCTGGGAGACCTCCGGCGCGACGACGACGTTCTTGTAGGCGCCCAGCACGGCGCGGCACTTGTCCGCGATGGCCTGCTCGATGTCGGCGATGATTTCATCCCGGTCGGGATTGCCCTCGAGGTTGCGGGCGGCGCCGTCGAGATAGGTGCGCAGGGCCTCGTAACCGGCCTCCTCCAGTTGGAAGGCAGAGCCGTGGAGATTGATGGTGATGACCTTGTTCATGGGGGGAATGGCGTCGCGGCCGTCTAGCGGGAAGGGGGTTGTCCGAGGTCCTTGATCGTTCCGTTGATTCGCTGCCAGTACTCGGAGGTTTCGCGCAGCTGCTCCCGGCCCTTGGCGGTGAGCTGGTAGTATTTCCGCGGCGGGCCGGCGTCCGATTCCTTCCACTCGTAGTCAAGGAGCTTCTCGCGGCGCATCTTGCTCAGCAGCGGGTAGAGCGTGCCCTCCTGGGTGGCGAATTCCGTTTCGCGCAGCTGCTTCAGGATGTCGGCGGCATAGACCGTGTCGGCGGCAATGATCTTGAGCACGAGAAACTCGAGCAGACCCTTGCGGATCGGGGTGAACTTTTCATTGATACCCATGGTGATTGCCTAACAAGCTACCTTTGTGCGCCAAGGTAGTGGCGTTTGCCAAGGAACGTCAAGCGCCAATTTCGCGGCCGGTCCCGGCGCGGCCGCCGGCCGCCTCAGAATCGGTTTCCCTTTGCGCCGGCCTGCCGCTAAACAGGTCGCTCCAATGAAGAAGGAAGCCGTCCTCGCCAAGATCAAGTCCGAGAAAGTCGTCGCCATCATCCGCGCCGACAGCCCCCACGGCCTGCTCGACTGCGCCCGGGCCCTCGCCGCCGGCGGGCTCACCAGCATCGAACTGACCATGACCACGCCGGGCGCGATCGCCATGCTCGAAAAGGCCACGGCGGAGCTGCCCGACTTCCTCTTCGGCCTGGGCACGGTGCTCGACGCCGAGACGGCGCGCGCGGGCATCCTCGCCGGGGCCAAGTTCATCGTCACGCCCGCCCTGCGGCCCGATGTCATCACGCTCTGCCGGCGCTACAGCGTGCCGGTGTTTCCCGGCGCGCTCACGCCGACCGAGATCGTCACGGCCTGGGAAGCCGGCGCCGACGCCGTCAAGGTCTTCCCCGCCGAGTTCTTCGGCCCTGCCTACATCAAGTCGGTGAAGGCTCCCCTGCCCCACATCGAGCTCGTGCCGACCGGCGGGGTCACGCCCGAGACCATCGGCGATTTTCTCCGGGCCGGTGCGATGGCGGGCGCCGCCGGCAGCGCCCTGGTCGATGGCAAGGCGCTCAAGGAACAGAATTGGGCCGCGATCACCGCGAAGGCGCAGGCCTTCGTCAAAGCCGTGGCCGCCGCGGGCGTGACATAGCGCCCGATCCCGTTTCTCCCTTCACCACTGCTACACACTGATCGGCACTGATGGGGATTGGGACACCCCGGAAGATCAGTGAGTATCAGTGTGAATCAGCGGTTGATTGGACGGCGTGGGCCCGCTCGTGGTCGAGCAAGCGTTGTTTGCGCCACACGCCGCCGCCGTAGCCGGACAGTGAGCCGTCCGAGCCGATGACCCGGTGGCAGGGAACGACGATCGCCAGCGTGTTGGAGCCATTGGCCCGGCCAACGGCGCGCTGCGCCCCGGGCCGGCCGACCTCGGCTGCGATCTGCCCGTAGGAGCGCGTGGCGCCGGGCGCGATGCGTCGCAGCGCCGTCCACACCTGCCGCTGAAACGGCGAACCCACCGGCGCCAGCGGCAGGTCGAACGTGAGCTGTTCGCCGGCGAAATAGCGCCGCATCTGGTCCTCCGCCGCCGCCAGCGCCGCGTTGGTGCCCGGCACCACCGCGCAATGCAGGCGGCGCCGCAGACGCAGGATCTCGTTCTCCAGTCCGCGCCGGTCCACGAATTCGAGCAGGCGCAGGCCCTGGCCGTCCGCCAGCGCCAGCATCCGGCCCAGCGGCGTGTCGATCCGTCGGGCCAGCAGGCAGTCGTCGGCCCGCGCGCCGCGCGGCGGCTTGCCAAACACACGCTGGAACGCCTCGCGGAATCCGCTGGCGGATTCGTAGCCGCCCTCGAGCTGGACGTCGATGACCGGCCGGCCCGCGCGGACCTCGCGCAACGCCAGGCCCAGGCGTCGCGCCCGCTGGTACGCCTGAAACGTCAGTCCGTAATATCGGCGGAACTGGCGCCGCGCCGTCGACGGATCGATCGCGAGCGCGCGGAGTTCCTTGTCGGTGAGCCGGAGGTTGGGATCCTCCTCGACGAGGCGCAGCAGCCGTGCGACGACCGGCGGCGGGGGTTGCACCCGGTCCATCGGCCGGCACATCCGGCACGGCCGATAGCCGTCGTGCAGCGCGGCCGAGGCCGAGGGGAAGAACTCCACATTCTCGGCGCGCGGTTTCTTCGCGCGGCAGGTGGGGCGGCAGAAGATGCCGGTCGTCTTGACGCCGGCAAAGAACACCCCCTCATAGGCGGGATCGCGCCGCGTGAGCGCCCGGTACATCACGCGGGAGGGTGGGAGCGAAGTGGTGGCGGGAGCGGGCAAGGTGGAATCGATCATGGCGGAATGATTTCACCCAGTGTAGCGCATCCCGGGCGGCGGATTCCGCCGAATATCATGCAAGGTATTTGGCCACATCCGGGATTTCCTTGATCCGCCGGCCGCCCGCCCGCCGCTGCAGATAGGGATCCTCCTCCGGATGCGCCTCGACCTCCTCCTCGTCGGCTTCGTCCTCCCCCCCGCCGGTCACCTCCCAGTTCAACTCTTCGTCGAAGAGGTGGGACATGCGCCGCGCCTGCGGCTCAAGAATGAGCGCGGGATTCCTCACCCGGCCGGCGTTCACCGGCTCGAACAGGCACGGCAGAAACTGCGCGGCGTAATGGCCCTGGAAGCCCGACAGCCATTTGTTCGGCACGCCGTCGCGCCGGTTGAACAGCACGACGTCCGCGAAATGCACGCAGGCGTCAAACCACGCGAGCAGGTCCTTGTGCTGCGCGGCGAGGCCGCAATGAACCACGCACAGGATGCGTGCGAGTTCGCCGCCGCTCGCGGGCAGCCACGCCTGAAAGGCCTCGACCTGGTCCACCGGGTTCCGGCGTCCGTCCGCGAAGAGGAACACATGGGTGGCGTCGCCCAAGGCCGGCGTGTCCATCCGCCCCTCGCGCCACCGCCAGCGCGCGACGGTGCCCAAGCGGCCGTCGCAATCGCCGGGGGCTTCGCCGGTCGCGAGCAGGGCCAGCGCGCGGTCGCCCCCGGCCAGGCCGCCCTCGATGAGGTCCGCCACGACCTCACGCCGGCCCGAGCCGGCCGCGCCGAGAATGAGGTAAACGAGCGGTCTTCCCAGGCTCATTTTCTCTCACGCAAGCGACGCCAAGGTCGCAGGATTGGCGGGTTGGCCTTCATGGTCGCGCCCGTAGCGGACTTGGCGTGAGGCCTCAGAACTTGAATGTCTGGTTCTGCGCGCTCTGGCGCAGCCAGTGGTCGACGAGCACGAGCGCGGTCATCGCCTCGACAATGGGCACCGCGCGCGGCAGCACGCAGGGATCGTGGCGGCCGCGGCCCTGCAGTTCGGTCTCCCGCCCCTGCGTGTCGACCGTCGCCTGCGGCCGGAGGATCGTGGCCGTGGGCTTGAAGGCGACCCGGAACCGGATTTCCTCGCCGTTGCTGATGCCGCCCTGGACGCCGCCGCTGTGGTTGGTCCGCGTGTGGATGCTTCCCTCGCGGTTTTCGAAGGGATCATTGTGCTCCGAGCCCTTGAGCAGCGTGCCCGCAAAACCGCTGCCAATCTCGAAGCCCTTCGTGGCGGGCAGCGAGAGCATCGCCTTGGCCAGGTCGGCCTCGAGGCGATCGAAGACCGGCTCGCCGAGGCCCGGCGGCACGCCGCGCACGCGGCATTCGATGAGGCCGCCGACCGAGTCGCCCTCGGCGCGCGCCGCCTTGATGCGTTCCATCATGCGCGCGGCCGTGGCGGCGTGGGGGCAGCGTACGGGCGAGGCCTCGATTTCCTCTGCGGAGGGAAACGCCTCGAGGCGCGGCGCCTCGAGGTCATGAATGCGCGTTACAAAGGCACGGATCTCCACCCGGCCCGCAAGGCGGAGGATCTTCCGGGCAATGGCGCCAGCGGCGACCCGGCCCACGGTCTCGCGCGCCGAGGAACGCCCGCCACCCCGGTAATCGCGAATGCCGTATTTGGCCTGGTAGGTGTAGTCGGCGTGCGAGGGGCGGAACTTGTCCTTCATCTCCTCGTAGGCCCCGGGGCGGGCGTCGGCGTTGCGCACGAGCAGGGAAAGGGGCGCGCCCGTCGTGCGTCCCTCGAACAGTCCGGCCAGAATCTCCACCCGGTCCTCCTCCTGGCGTGGCGTCACCAGATCGCTCTGCCCGGGCCGGCGGCGGTCGAGCTCGACCTGGATTTCCGCGGCGTCGAGGGGCAGGCGCGGCGGACAGCCGTCGACCACGACGCCCACGGCCGCGCCGTGGCTTTCGCCCCACGTGGTGACGGTAAAAAGCTTGCCAAAGGAGTTGGGCACGGCTCGCCAGCGTGATTTGTCGGCCGCCGGCTAGCAAGCCCTACCAAGCATTCCGCGGGCGCTGGGCTGGCGCCGTCGGCCGACGATCCACCGACGGTGCGCCTGCCCGCCGCCGGGAAACTTGCGCGTTGCCGTGCCGTCATAAGCCACCGATCCAGCCCTCGCTTCCGGCTTTTCCGTCCGGGCGATGCAACACAACGCGGTTTACATCATCTAAGAACTCGCTAGTCGTTGTCTTTCCGCGCCCCGGGTTGTCGCGCGGCCCTCCTCGCCAACATCCTCACACCTCGCGCCGATGCTCAACTCCCTCCGCCCCCGCCTCTTCTCCGCGCTGTTGCCGCCGTTGCTGTTGGCCACGCTGGTCGCCCAGGACGCCTCCCAGCCGGCACCGGCCAATCCCCCTGCTGGCGGCGGCCCGGCGTCGCTCACTGCCCCCGCGGCTCCGCCCGCCACCGCCCCGGCGGCTCCGGAGGCCACGCCCGCCGCCGCGGCCCCCGCCGACGAAATCATCGGCCCGGTCCAGATGCGCGGCGAAACGCTGGAAGCCGTGCTGATCCAATTGGGTAAGCTGACCGGCCGTTCGATCATCCGGCCCCAGGCGCTGCCCGCCACCGAGGGCTATACCATCACCCTGCCGCCCATGCCCAAGAGTGAGGTCGTGCTCGCCCTCGAAACGATGCTCGATCTCAGCGGCATCGCGGTCAATCCCCTCGGCGACAAATTCCTCAAGATCGTGCCCCTCGGCCAGGCGCGGACCGAGGCGCCGGAGATGATCGAGGGCTCCACGCTCGACCTGCCGCCCAGCGGGCGGGTGGCGTCCAAACTGTTCCGGCTCGAATTCCTGCGCGTGGCCGAACTCAAGGACCAGATTACGCCGCTGCTGAACCCGAACCTCGGCGGCCCCGTCAATTTCGAGAAGACCAACGCCGTGCTGATCACCGACTCCATCAGCACCCTCCAGCGCATCGAAGGACTCATCCGCCAGCTCGACCAGCCGGCCACCGCCGGCCTGCAGCCCAAGTTCTACTCGCTGCAATTCGCCAAGGCCAGCGACCTCGTCAACAAGATCGGCGCGGTCCTCAAGCCCCCGCTCAGCAACCAGGTCAGCTCCGCCACCAGCATCAGCGCCGACGACCGCACCAACCAGATCATCCTCATCTCCGACCCGCGCCAGTATCCGCTCTTCGACGAGCTCATCGCCAAGCTCGACGTGAAGTCCGACCCCAATACGCGCAATGAGGTCATCTACCTCAAGCACGCGACCGCGAAGGACGTCGCCACGCTCCTGACCAACCTCGTCTCCGGCCAGAGCCAGGCCGCCAGCCGCTCCGAACAGCCGGCCGCCCGCCCGGTCCAGACCGGCGCCGCCCGCCCCGCGACGCCCACGCCCGGCGCCCCGACGGCGCCCGGATTGACCCAGCCGGTCCTCGCCACCCTGGTCGGCGAGGGTGGCATCAGCACGCAGTTCAGCAGCCTCGTCACCGTCCTGGCCGACGATCGCAGCAACTCCATCGTCGTCTCCGGCACCGTCGACGACATCCGCCTGATCAAGGAGATTGTCGACAAGGTCGATGTGCTGCTCTCGCAGGTGAGCATCCAGGTGGTGATCGCCGAGGTCACGCTGACCGACAAGGACAAGAGCGGCATCAGCGCACTCAATCTGACGGTCGGCACCGACGCCACGCACGGCACCCACATCACGAATTTCGACACGGGGACCGGCAATTCGGCCGGCGATATCGCCGGATGGGCGATCACCGGCGGCGTCGTCAGCCCGCTGGCGTTCCAGGCCGCCATGACCAACGTGGGCGCCAAGAACAATGTGAAGGTCCTTTCGGCCAACACCATTGTCACCACGCACAACAAGCAGGCGGAGTTCATTGTCAGCCAGAAGCAGCCGATCGTGACCGGCTCGCAAAGCACCCTCGCCACCACCGGCACCACCCCGATCTCGACCTCCACCTTCCAATACCAGGACATCGGGATCCACGTGAAGGTCACGCCGCTCATCGGCGACGACGGCAGCATCCAGCTGGAGATCGACCAAATCGTGGACGACGTGGTCGGGCAGGTTCAGGTCGATGCCAACACGCAGCCCATTATCGGCCACCGCGAGGCCACCTCCTTCATCAACGTGGGCGATGGCCAGATGATCGTGCTGGGCGGCTTGCAGCAGTCGAAGCGCACCACCAACCGCAACAAGCTTGGCCTGCTCTACGAGATTCCGATCCTCAGCCAGTTGCTGGGCGGCCGGACGCACGAGGAGGATCGGACCGAACTGCTGTTGTTTGTGCGGCCGCACATCATCCGGCCCGGCGAATCGACCAAGGACGCCAACGAGACCATCGAGACGCTGACGAACAAGGACCAAGTGAAGCAGTATCTCCAGGATCCCTCGAAACAGAAGAAGGAAGGCGTGATCAAGCAGCTGACGCAATGAGCGTCCGCCGGCGCCATCGACCGTGAACGTCCTGACCCAGGATCTCCTGCCTCTCGCGCTCGCCGGGCGACTCACCGAGGAGCAGCGGCAGTCCGTGCTGGAGGCCCCGCGCGGGCAGCGGGTGGCCACGGTCGCCGGCGCCCTCGGCATGACCGAGCCCGACGCCCTCGCGCTCGTGGCCACGGCCGCGGGCCTCGACATCGCAACGGAGATTCGCCCGGACCGCGCGTCGCTGAGCCTGATGCCGGCGCGGCTGGTGCACGACTACCAGGTGGTGCCGATCGCCCCGCCGGGCGAGGCGGTGGCGGAAGACGCCGAGGCCGCCCCGCCCGAGCCCGCCCCCACGCAGGTTCTGCATCTTGCCGCCGCCTGGCCGGCCAATGACACCGTGCTCGACTGGATCCGCACGTTCACGCCCCGGCCGCTGAGCTGGCACCTCGCGCTGCCCGACCGCGTGCACCAGCTCATCATCGAGCACTACGGCGTCGGCTCGGGCAGCCTCGAGGATTCCGGCGAGGAGTTCGCCCCCGTGCAGAATCCCCAGGCCGCCGACGAGGCCGTGGACGAGGACGCCGCGGTGGTGCGCTTCGTGAGCGATGTCATCGGCCAGGCCATCACCGATGCCGCCACTGACATTCACTTCGAGCCGCAGGAGGGACAGTTGCGCATCCGCTACCGTGTCGACGGCCTGCTCGTGCCGGTGCCACTGCCGGAGAACCTGCTCCGCTTCCAGGATGCCATCATCTCGCGCCTGAAGATCATGGCCCGCCTGAATATCTCCGAGCGCCGGCTGCCGCAGGACGGCCGCATCAATTTCAAGACCCCCGCCACCACGCTCGACATCCGCGTCTCGACCATTCCGACGATTTACGCGGAAAGCGTGAGCCTGCGCCTCCTCAACCAGAAGAAGGAGGCGTTCACGATGGACCGCCTGGGCATGAACGCCGAGGAGCAGGCCATTGTCACGCGCGTGCTCGAATATCCCCACGGCATCATCCTCGTCACCGGCCCCACCGGCTCGGGCAAATCCACCTCGCTCAACGCCTTTCTCCGCAAGATCAACTCGCCCGACCTGCGCATCGTCACCATCGAGGATCCCATCGAGTACGAGGTGCCCGGCGTCAACCAGATGCAGGTGCGCCCGGAGATCAACCTCACCTTTGCCAGCGCCCTGCGGCACGTGCTGCGCCAGGACCCCGACATCATCATGGTGGGCGAGATCCGCGACCTCGATACCGCCGAGATCGCCATCCGGGCCTCGCTCACCGGCCACCTCGTGTTCAGCACCATCCACACCAACGACGCCGCGGGCGCCTACACGCGCCTCGTGGACATGGGGGTGGAGCCCTTCCTGGTCGCCTCGGCCATCGAGCTGGTGATCGCGCAGCGTCTCGTCCGCCGCCTGTGCACCGCCTGCGCCAAACCCGCGCCCGTGAACCGGACCAAGCTGCGCGACGCCCTGGCCCTGCTCGGCGTCAACCCGGCCGAGGCCGACTCGATCAAGGAACTCATGGCCCCCGTCGGCTGCGACCGCTGCCGCAGCAGCGGCTACCGCGGCCGCATCGGCATCTTTGAAATCCTCCGACCTAACGACGAGTTGCACGACCTCATCCTCAAGCGCGAATCCGCCCGCGTCCTCACCAAGTGCGCGCTCGAGCACGGCATGCTCACGCTGCAGCATTCCGGGTGGGAGAAGGTGAAGGCCGGCTATACCACGCTGGATGAGTTGCTGCGCGTCATCACGGTCACGGAGAAATGAACCCTTGGCCGGCAGATGGCGGGTGCGCCTCCCGGCGGGCCACATCGCGACCCTCCGATCTTCCGGCCTCCGCCCTCTGACCTCTGGTTGCTAATCTCTTCCCTCTGATCGCCATGCCGCGCTACAGCTACACCGCCCGCGATCGTGCCGGCCGGCCCGTCGCGGCCGATCTCGAGGCGTCGTCGCGCAAGGACGCACTGCGGGTGCTCGCCGCGCGCGGCCTGACCCCGGTGAGTGTCAACGAGACGGTTGGCGACGCCGGCCGGCGGGCACCCGGCCCCGCCAAGGTGTCGGCGGGCGCGCCGGAGGCCGGACTGAAGGCGCCCACCGCGGAGTCACTGGCGAAATCGCGGATTCGCCGCGCGCGGTCGTCCACGCTCTCGCGCAAACAGCGCCTGCCCTTCCTGCAGGCGCTCTCCGATCTCACGGGCAGCGGACTCTCCGCGGGCGAGGCGGTGCGGTTGCTGAGCCAGCGCCTGCAGGAGCCCGCGCTGCGCAAGCTCTGCCAAAGCCTGTGGGAGCGCCTGAGCGAGGGCCAGCCGCTCTCGCGCGCGATGGCGGAGTACGCCGGCGTGTTCGACTCTTCGACGGTGAATCTCATCCAGGCCGGCGAGGCCACCGGCAGCCTGAACGACGTGCTCCAGCGGCTCATCCAGCATTTCACCGAGCAGCGGGAGCTGCGCCAGAAATTGGCCACGGCCATGGCCTATCCCGCCTTCATCTGCTGCTTCGCGATCGGCGTCATCGTCTTCTTCATCTTTGGGCTGCTGCCGCGGATCGAATCGCTGCTCTCCGCGCTGGGCGGCAAGCTGCCGCTGGCCACGCGCCTTCTGATCGACACCTCCCATTTCTTCATCAGCTACGGCGCATTCGCCCTCCTGGCCCTCGCGCTGGCCGCCATTTCCTTCTGGCGCTGGCGGCACACCGAGGCCGGGCGCGTGCGCACGGACGCCTGGGCGCTGCGCCTGCCTGTCGCCGGTTCCTTTGTCACCACGGCGACCGTCATGAACTTCAGCCAGACGCTGGCCGTGCTGATCGAGAACGGCATCACGACGGCCGAGGCGCTGCGCATGACCGAGCGCGTCATCGCCAACCGCACCCACCGGCAGGCGTTCGCCGAGGCCACGGCCCACGTGCTCGAGGGCGAAAGCCTCTCGCTCGCGCTGGCCCGCACCGGCTGCTTCCCCAACCTCGTGCTCGACCGCCTGGCCGTCGGCGAGAACACCGGCAACGTCGTGCCCAGCCTCAAGGAGATCGGCCGCACCTACCAGCGCGAACTCAGCCGGCGCCTGCAGGCCTTCACCGCCGTCGTCTCCACCAGCGTGCTGCTCTTCGCCTTCGGCTTCGTCGGCTTCCTCGGCTACGCCATCTTTTCCGCGGTGTTTTCCCTCAGCGCCAGCTTCAAGTTCTGACGCGACCTGCCCGCGGCGCCAGCTTTAAGGACTGACGCAACCGCCGCCCAGCCAGGGACGGCGTCGCCAATGCAACATGTCAACTAATCGTTGACATATTGCCTCTCCGTGGAGGCCATGCGTTCGAAATTCTGAAATCGATCGCACCCGGCTGGCTGCGGAGGTCGCCCCCCTCCTCAGGGCGGACGACCGGCTCAGCGCGCGATCTCGACCGAGGAGATGCGCAGCATCACGTTGAGCAGGGATTGGTTGCCCGGATTGACCGTAAGCGAGAACTGCTCCACGCCCAGGTAGGGCGTGCGCTTGTCGATCTCGTCGTAGAAGGTGAGAACCGACGGCAGGTCGGCATTGCGAATGGCGAACTGCACCGTGTTGACGGCGAACTCGTTGGTGCGCTCGGTGCCGAGGATCTCGCTGGAGGTGTTGCTGCGAACGCCGACCTGGTCGGCGATGGTGCTGAGTTCGCCCAGCAGGCGCGTGCTGCTGAACGTGCGCGCGGGATCGAGGCGCCCGACCGCCTGGGCCGCGGCGGCTTCAATGTCCCGGCGGTTGTCCAGCCATTGCTGCTGGGTGGTCAGGACCGTGGACGTCGCCCGCCATTCCCGCCAGAGGGTGCGGCCGCGCCCCGCGACGCGGCCCAGCCAGGTGACGGCGACCATCGCCAGCAGGACGATGACCAGGATCTTCTCCCGGATGTGGCGGCTGTAGAAAAGGGCTTTCATGATTTGGCCGCCACGGGTTGGAGCGCCTGCGGTTTGAAGGTGACGGTGAGCGTGAAGCGGGTGACGCCACCCCGGTCGACGGTCTGCCCCAGCGCGACGTGCTCGCAGGCCGGCAGCTCCCGGAGGGCGGCTTCATAATTGAAAACGTCGGGCGTGGCATTGGTCTGTCCCTCGACCTCGAGGACATAGAGCCCCTTGGTGGCGGCCCGCAGGAACTGGATCGTGCGGGGGCGCTTCTCGTTCATGATTTCCAGCATCCGGATCGGCATCAGGCGCCGGGTGGAAAGCTCCTCGATATGGGTGGCCAGATTGTGCTTGGTCTCGATCTCCTTGACGGCGGGCGCCTGCGCGACGACCCGGGCCGCGCGGCTGTCGAGCCAGAGCCGGGCGCCCTTGAGGCCGAGTTCAAGCGCGCCCGCCAGCACGATGGCCGCCGCGCATCCCGTCACGGTCCGCCAAAGGTACAGATTGCGCGCCCGGTCGCGGCGACGCCCCGCCAGCGCCTCCTTGTCACGCACATCGAGCGCGTCGAGCTGGCTGGCCTCAAGGCGGGAATCAAGCGCCCCGGCGGTAAAGCGCAGGCCGGCGTCGCCGACGCGCGAACTGGTTCCCGCCGGCGCCGCCAACTCGACGGGTGCCGGGAGGTTCTTCAACGGGGCCAGGACCTTCGCCCGCGCCGCGGCGCGCTCGTCGGCCGAAACACCCGCCGCCAGCGTCTGGGTCGCCACCACAGCCGGCACGGCGTCCCGTCCGTCCCAGCCCACCGCGGTGAGAAAATCCGCGCCCGTGACCAGCAGCGCCTGGGGCCGGGTCGGCGCGAGACCGAGCCACGCCGCGAACGCCGGCAGCACCGCGTCGGCGTCGGCCCAGCCCGCCGCGTCGTCCACCGTGAATCGCCGCCGGTAGGCCGCATAAACCAGCACCCGGGCCGCCCCCGGCGGATGAAAGTAGCCATAGCAGAGCTGGGCCACCGGAAACGGCGACAAACCCTCCAGCGCCAACTCAACCTGCCCGGGAATCGCCTCCGGGGCCGTGTCAGCCGCCAGCGGCATGACGCGGACAAAGAAGGCGTGATCGGGTAACAGGACGACCTTCTTCACCGCAGCAGCGGGCAGTTTCATGACGGGCGCGAGGCTTATTCCGAGGTTGGTTGGGAAGATGGGACCGTGCCGACAATCTCATCATTCTCGCGGATTTCGAGGAGGGTAAAGGGATAATTCAATGCCGGCTGGGCCGTGGAGCTGGTGGCATCGGGGTTGGGGGTCGGGGAAGTTGGCGATGCGGCCGTGGTGGCGGTGGAGGCGGTGGAGGCGGCGGCGCCTGGGGTGGTCGAGGAATCTGTCGTGGCTGGCGGCGGGTCCGCCGGCGGAGCCCCGGCTCCATTCGGCGGCGCGATCACGGCGCTCAAGCGAAACGCGGACGGACCTTCGTGCACCGTGACATTGACCCGCAGGCACGCCACCTGTGCGCCGAGCCGGGCGATATTCGCCGCCTGACCGGCCACCCCCGCCACATCCTGCGGGTTGCGGAAGTACGCCGGGCCCTGCCGCGCGTAGGAGCCGAGGCCGCTCAGATAATCGGTGATGCTCCGGACGCCGGTGTCATCGTACCCCCCCAGCACGCCCAGGGTCGTATCCACCGCGCCGTTCACGTTCGGCTGTGCAAAATCATAGAGCGACACGCTGTCGACAAACCGCCGCCAAAGATCATTGGGATTGCCCTTCTCGTCATAGAGCCGGTCGCGCACGAAGCGGATGGCGGCGAGTTCGCCAAAGGAGTGGAGCGAGCGCGCGGGCGGATCATGCGGGATGGCGGCGCGCTCGTAGTCCGTCGCCCGCGCACTGAAGGAGTCGACCGGCTCGTAACCCGGCTGCATCCACACCAGCAGCGCATCCGCCAGTCGCTCCGCGTCGGTCTGCTTCTGCCCCAGCACGAGGAAAAGGTCGCGGAGCGTCGGAAAGTCGGCATGCGGCAGCGAAATCTTGCCGCTCTCGTCCTCCAGCGTCACCCCGACGGTGAGGCCCGCCGGCGGCACATACCCCGCAAACTCCAGCGGCGTGCCCCAGCCTTCCGCCGGGCTGCGCAGCGTTCCGTCGACCGTGCGGAACTCCTGCAGCACGGCGAGCACGGTCTCCAGGGCCGAATACGCCTCGACCCGCAGCCGCTCGCTCCGCACCTCCCGCGCATCGGCGAGCAGGTCGATGGTCGTTTTCTCCAGGTACTTGGTCAGCGCCCCCGCCGTCAGCAGCAGCGTCATGAGCACGAGGAGGATGACCGAACCGGCCTCGCGCCTCCGCCGGCGGTGCGGGACTGGACTGGGATTCCGGGGCGCCATGGTCAGAAGAGCGGCAGGGCCGGGCTGGCGGCCGGCAGCGTGACGACGGTTTCGCGGGTCAGGGTGCCGTAGGTGAAGCGCAGGCGCAGCCGCGTCGGCAGCTTCCACTGGCCGTTGTTGTCGCGCTGCAGCGCGGAGTAGTTCTGCCAGCTGTTGAAACTGGCATTGTAGTAATCGTAGCTGACCGCCGTGATGAGCGGCGACAGCACCGTGGCCCGCGGCGGCTCCTCGGCGAAATGGGTTTCAAACCGCGAATGCCAGTAGAGCACCAGCCCCTGGTTCGGCCGCAGGCCCAGCGCGCAGACCACGTCGGGCAGCGGCGCCTCGGGCCAGGGGAGCACGTGGCTGCCCTGCGGCAATTCGAAGACCAGCAGCGCCTGCGTGGGGCCATCCGGCAGCCGGACGTCCTGGACGGTCAGCGCCTCCGTCCCCTTGGCCGCCGGCAGCGCGGTGGAATGCAGCGTCGTCTCCAGGAAGCGCGTGACGGCCCGGGCGTGCCGGTCGAACAGCCGCACGTCCGCGCCGCGGCCCCACAATTCACCCATGGAGAAGATGAACTGGTTCATCGCCACGAGCAGCATGCCGATGAGGGCCAGCGAGAGCAGGAGCTCCAGCAGCGTGAAGGCCATACGGGAAACCGGAGACCGGAGACCGGATCGCTTCGACGGCCGCCGGGATGCGGTGGCCCCGCGGTGGCCGCCCACTCCGAGATCCGGTGTCTGGAATCCGCTCTTCACGGCGCCGTCCCTTGGATTTGCAGAATGCGCTCGCGGGTCTGCTCCAGCAGTGTGGCGCGCTCGACCGGATCGGACCACGTCGGCCGGAGCAGCAGGAAGGTCTGGCTGGTGCGGAAGGGCTCCGGCCGGGCCGGATTGGTGATGGCGCAGGTCCACGTGACCGAGAACAGATCGACCGTGTTCGTCGACGCGACATCCGCCTGCCAGCGCGCCCGCTTGCCGCCGCCGAGGTCCAGTTCGCCGCCCTCCTCGACCTTGTTGCGATCCGGTTCGGTCAACACCGCCATCCGCGCGAAGCGCAGGTCCTCGCTGTAGCCGTTGCGCCGGGTGGCGGCCTCATAGGCGTTGAGCGCGTTCACGTAGGTGGCGCCGAGCACCACGGCCGCGAGCGCGAAGATGGCGAGCGCCACCAGGACTTCCAGCAGCGTGAAGCCGGGCGTCGCGGACGCCTCGCGCGCGCCCGCCCGGCCCCGCTCCGGTGAACATCGCGAGCGGTGCCGGCCGCTGGCGGTGGGCCGGCGGTCGGGTCTCATTTCTTGCCCTCCAGAATCGGCGCGCACGTCCACGGGTCGATGGGGACCTGCCAGGCGTTTGCGCCGACCCGAAATTGCACGCGGAACGCCGTGCACGTGCCATCGGGATAAAACCTGACGCGCGGCACCTCCTGGGTCTCAATCACCTGGCCGGCGATGAGCATCAGGCTGCCGCCCTGCTGCGCTTGCAGAAACTGTACGCTGACCTCGCCGCTGGCTGGATCGAACCGCGCCTCCTCGGTGTCCGCGCCGTTGCTCCACACCAGTTTCTTCTCCTTCGTGTCAAAACTGAGGCTCGTCTCGCGCTCGCCGAGGGAAGCCATCTTCTGGGCCGAGCGGCAGGCCTGCCAGAAGATGTCCTCGGGCGCGGCGTGTTCGTCGCTGAACACGCGCGTGATGCTCGCCGCGAGCAGCGCCGTGATCAGCCCGATCAGCGCCAGGACCAGCAGGACCTCCAGGAGCGTGAAGCCGCGGCTTCCAGGTCGAACGACGAAAGCCGCGGGTCGAAGGCTGGCGGTCGGCACGGTGCTCCCCGGAGGCAGGTCTTCCCTGCTTTCGACTTTGGCCATTCGCCGTTCACCCTCCTTCCGTCACCAGTTCCCGATGTCGTCCTCGGTGCCGTCCGCCTTGTCCGGGCCCTTCGACCACAAGTCGTAGCTGGTTTTGTTTTTCACGCCGGGGAAACGATATTGGTAGGGTTCGCCCCAGGGATCGATCGGGATCTTGGGTTCTTCCAGATAGGGACCGCGCCAGCGATCAGCCTTGTTGGCGGGCGCCGTGATGAGCGCCTGCAGACCCTCGGCGGTCGAGGGAAAATCGCCCATGTGAATCCGGTAAACGTTCAAGGGCGCCTTCAGGCTCTGGGTGACAAACAGCTTGGCGATGTCGTGCTTGGCGCCGGTGAACATGCCGGTGATATTGCCGACGACGAGGCCGAATAGCAGCACAATGATGCCGAGCACGACGAGAATCTCGAGGAGCGTGAACGCCTCGCTGCCGGGGCGGCGGGAAACGCGGGACACGGGCTTCATAGGCTGGAAAGTTAAACGCCGCACGACCGCGCTTGTCGAGTCCGGCGCGGCGCGCGGCTTTCCCTTCTGACGCCCTTCCTGCCGGGAAGTTTCACCCTGCGCCGGCGACACCGGCGCCTCCCCGTCGCGCCGGCCGCGCACGGCTGTTGTCGGACCGAGCGAACTCCCTCCCCGGCACGCGGTAGCGCGTGCGCGCGCGCCCGGTGCCAGGCGTGGGCGCCGCCGCGGTCGGGCTCACACCTCTTCGGGCGAAAGCCAGCGGAAATGCACGATCTCAAAGCGCCGTCCGTAGGTCTGGTTCAGCGGGACGAGGCCGGCGGAAGCCTCGGGCGCGTCGGCGGGATCCACATAATCCGGCACCCGCTGCACGACCGCCTCGCACCACGCGCGGCTGTCGGTGGCGCCGGTCCAGGGGTTCACGACATCGCCATAGGCGCGCACGAGAAATGTGTCGGAGCGCACGGTCAGCACCGGCCCCACCGCGGCCAGCACGTCGGCCTGCGACAGCCAGCCCGGTGCCAGCGTGGAGCGGTGGCCGGCCGCGGCCGCGGGCCACGCCAGTCCCGGACTGGGTCCGGCCGCCGCCGGCAGGCCGGCGACCGGCGCCAGCGAGGGCGGCGGGTTCGCCACGCCGTCGAGGGCCGCCTGCAGCAGGCCGCTCAGTCGCGCGTTCTCCGCCGGGTCCCCGATCGGACGATTGACAAACTCCGCCAGCGACCGAAACGGGCCGTGCGTCCGCAGCCGGTCCACGATCGCGACGGCGAGGTCGTGCACCTGCGCATCCGTGAGCGCGCGAAAGCCGCGCCAGCCGTCATCCTCGCCACCCTGCACGCGCGGCCCGCGCAGGAACGCGCTGCCCACGATGGCGGTGCCGGTGGCGCCGGTGGCCGGGTCCTCCCAGGTGAGCCGCTGGCCGTTGAACGACGCCAGCAACGCCTGCCACGCCTCGACCGAGGTCGCGTTGACGTTGAAGGGCCCATCGATGAGGAGGTGGGCCGCCGCCGTATCGTAATGCCGGACGGCGTCGGGATCCTGCGGCCGACCGCCGCGCCGATGGCAGATGATCCGACGGTTGGGAAAGGCCGCCGGCAGAGGCCCGGCGCCGGCCGGCACGGTGGAGAAGAAAAACCGGTCCCAGAGCGCCTCGTTGAGGCGATGGTTGAAATCGGCCGCTCCGTCGGGCGTGTGCGGGTCGGCGTACGCGTGGCCGACCGTGCTGCCCGGTCCCGCCGCCCCCGGCTGGAGATTGGCATGCTGGAGCTGGGCCAGCGAATGCAGATCGGCGCACGGCAGGTGAAAGAGGGCGACAAATTGCTGGCCGCCTTCGGAGGCGCGGTTGCTCGGTCCCCAAAAGGCGCTGCCGTCGTCCAGAATCGTGCCATCGCTCCCATCGCGCGGGGTGGCGGCACCGTATTGCGGATTCCGGCTCCACGCCGCCAACGGACCGCTCCGTGGGGCCCGCAGATTGAAGTCCGCCAGCCAGCGCAGCCCGCCCGCGTCGCCCGGGGCGTTATCGTCGTCGTGCGACATGCGAAGACCGCAACGGACAGGGGCGCCCAGCAGCGGGATCGCTCCCGCGCAATCCGGCGCGCCGGCCGCGCACCCGGTGACCTCCTGCAGCCGGCCGCCCGCGACGAGGGAGAAGTCGAACCCGGTCGTGCCTTCCGCGACGCGCACGCTCATTTCGGTCGCCGTGCCATCCGCGGCGGCCGCGAGATCGGCATAGGCGTGGCGCGCGGCGGCAAACCCCGCGGCGAGGGTTAACCCGCCTCCCGGCTCGTAGGGAACGGCAGCGGCTCCCGTCGCGGGCAGCGTGAACACCCTCGCCTCGCCCGGTAGAAACGCGGCCTGCGGGATCAGGAATTGCGGATCTTCCCCCAGCAGTTCCACCGGCGTGCCGGCGACGGACGGCGCCTCCGCAGCGCCCGGTGGACTCCGCAGTTCGATGATGCCCGTCTGGCGCCAGATGAGGCGGTAGTCCGCCGGCGCAAGCGCCACGGCATAGGGATTGCCCAACACGACCAACGGCTGGAGCAGGAGGCGGAACCGCCCCTCAAACCGGTCGCCGCCCCACACCACCTGCACGAGCAAAACGAGTGGATGCACGCCGTGCTGCGGCGGCTGGTGCGCGCGGGGCGCGATCTGCCAGCGACCCTCTGCGAACGTCGGCCGCAGCTGGTAATAGGAACGCAGCAGATCCCAGGCGGGGCCGCCGGGAAACACTTCGCCCGTCGGCGCCGCCGCCCCCGCCTCGAGCCCGCGGGTGAGATCCTTCCGCAGGCCGCCGGCGCGCGCGTCGGCCAGGACGCCGAAGGAGAAGGTCGTGACGTCATGGAAGCGGTCGCGCAGCGTTGCGAGGTTGAAGCTCGGGTCGGCATAGGGAATCTGGTTCGGTGCGAGCACGCGGCCGAGGCGGTCGCGCAGCGCCGCGCCCGCGGCCGTGTCGCCTTTGGCGCTGACGTAGGCCGCAAATCCCGGCGCGGCTTTCTCGAGGCCGAATTGCTGGGCGGACATGAATGCCAGCAGGCTGTCCGGCGTGCCTGGCGCGGCGCCGGCGCCAGGGTTGGCCAGGTTGAATTTCGCCTTCACGCCCTCATCGCCCACCCACCACGCGTAGTGTCCGATGGCCCGGGGCCCGTCCACGCCCGGCAGATCCGCGCTCCGCACGGGCTGGCGCGGAAGCTTGATGCGCTGGCCGGGCGACCGCACGGCGGCGCACAGCAGCCACACCGACTCGTTGTCGGGCGCGGGATCAGCCGCGGGCGCCGCCGCCGGCGTGAGCGCCAGCGGCTGCAGCTCGTTCCCGCTCACGAGCCAGGTCAGCGGAGTAGGCGTGGCCCCAGCGGCGTCCCACACTCCTGTCCAGTACGGGTTGCCGCCGCCCTCCGCGACCAGATCCGCCCGGGCGGTCACCCGCTGATCGGGGCCCGCACAGCGCTGGAGCCGCCCCACCGCGATCTGCAGCCCCATCAAGGCGTTTTCCCGCGCCTGTGCCGCCCGCTGCGCGTTGGCCGCGACCGCGGTCTCGACCCGGGTGAGCGTGACCAGACTCAGGAGCAGCGACACCGCCATCCCCAGCAGGATGATGGTGAGCAGCAGCGCAAAGCCACCGCGGGCGCCACCACGCCGCGCGCCGGCGCGCGGCAGGATCGCCCCGCGGCTGTTCGTGCATAGGGGAGTCATCGGGCGAACGGCCGGGTGTCTCTCCCCGATGGCGGTTTTGCCCGCCCGGGTCAACCCTGCCGTGCCGCCGCCACAGCCCGGCCCCCGGCGGGGCCGCGCACGCCCGCGCTGGCCCGGCGCAACCCCCGGCCGATCACGTCACGCTCAGAGATGCGCCTTGATCTTGTCGAGGATCGTCAGCGACAGCGCTTCGTCGCCAAACACGCCCACGCGAATCTCCGCCTTCGAGGTTTCCTCCGTGACCTTCAAGACCTTGATCTCCACCTTCCGGTCCCCCGCCGTTCGCGCGATAAGCGTGTCTTCCAGCGCGTCCTTCTTCTCGCTGATCTTGGACCACTGGAGATCGCGGATCGCCAGGTCCGCCGCTTTCGCCGACCGCTCAAAATCGGCATTGAGATTTGCATCCAGCCGCCCCTGCACCCACGCCACCGCGCCGGCGCCGGCGGCTCCGGCCACCACGGCCACACAGCCCGTCAGGGCCGCCGACAAAGCCGCGACCATCAGGGCCAGCCCGAACATCCATCTGGTTTTCATCATGTTTCCTGGGTTTTGGGACAGACTCTCCCGGGGCGGCGACGCCCGGTCAACCGGTTTCTCCGGTCGACCGCGAACCCGCCGGCCCATGGAGTCCGTGCAAAGGAAAAGCTGCGATTGACCGCGCAAGCCAGTGGCGGTTCCGTGGAATTTTCGCGGTCGGAACGACGAGGCGGCCGCGCCGGCGGGCGGCGGCGGAACCGATCACCGGCGCGGGCGGGCGGGTCCGCGCGCAAGCAGGAGAAGGCCCACGCCCGCGGCAAAGCCGCCGGCGTGGGCCCACCAAGCGACGCCCCCGCCGAGACGGCTGTCGAGCAGCGCCCCAACGCCGTTGAAGGCCTGGATGACGAACCACAACACGAGAAACACGAAGGCCGGCACGGGCACGATGGGCACAATCCACGGCACCAGGGCGTAGATCCAGGCGGTCGGAAACAGGACCAGATAGGCCCCGAGCACGGCCGAGATCGCCCCGCTCGCACCGATCATCGGGAGAGGCGAATCCGGGGCGGCCAGCATCTGCGCCGCCGCCGCCGCCACGCCTCCGCCCAAATAGAGCAACAGGAACCGGCCCGATCCAAGCCGGTCCTCGACGTTCCGGCCGAAGACCCACAGGAACCAACCGTTGCCCAGCACATGGGCGAAGCCGCCGTGCAGGAACAGGTGCGTCAGCACGGTCAGCCATTGGCCGCCATCATCCCAGCCCGCCAGCCAGCGCCGCGGCACGAGCGCGTATTCCAGCACAAACGGTCCCATCCGGCCCGCCATGGCCAGATGAACCTCGTAGGCGAACACCGCGAGGTTCACCACGATGAGAGCGACCGTCATCACCGGCGCCCTCCGGGGTCGATGGGCGTCCCACAGCGGCAGCATGCCCCGCAGCAAAGCGTCTCCCGCGCCCCTGCCAAACCCAATTCTGCCCGCGCGCCGGCGGCGGCGTTTTTTTGATGGCACTTCCCGGCGCGATGGGCTCACTGAACAGGCTAGCGTGAAGAACCAGATCACCTACAACGTCGCGGTGATTGGCGCGGGCGCCATCGGCCGCGAGCACATCGAGAGTTTTCAGAAGCACCCGGCAGCGCGCGTGGTCGCCGTGGTGGAGACCAGCGTCGACCGCGGCCGCGAAGTCGCCGGCCGGTTCGGGGTCGCCGCCGTCTACACCGACTACCGCGAGGTCCTCGCGCGCCCCGACGTCGACGTCGTCTCCATCGCCGTGCCCAACTACCTGCATGCGCCGATCGCGCTGGCCGCGCTCCGCGCCGGCAAGCACGTGATGCTCGACAAGCCGATGACCACGCAGGCGCGCGCCGCCGCGCGGCTCGTGGCCGAGGCCCGCCGGCGCCGGCGGCTGCTCATGGTGGGCCAGAATCAGCGCTTCACCCCCGCCGTCCAGACGCTCAAACGGCTGGTTGATCGGGGCGTGCTCGGCGAGGTTTATCACGCCAAGGCGGCCTGGCTGCGGCGCGCCGGCATCCCGCGCATCGGCTCGTGGTTCACCCAGCGGAAATTCGCCGGCGGCGGCTGCCTCTACGACATCGGGTCGCATGTGCTGGACCAGACGCTCTACCTCATGGGCGAGTTCGAGGCCGTCGCGGTTTCCGGCCAGACCTACGCCCGGTTCGGGCCGCGCGGCCAGGGCAACGGCACCTGGGGTGAAAGTGCGGTGGATCCGCGCAAGCCCTTTGACGTCGAGGATTCCGCCGTGGCGCTCATCAAACTGCGGAGCGGCCGTACCGTGCTGCTGGAGACCTCGTGGGCCCTGCACCTGCCGGTGCCGGACCTCAACGGCACCCAGCTTTTCGGCACCGAGGCTGGCGCCACCACCAATCCCTTGCGGCTCTTCCGTCCAGGCCGCCGCCAGTATGTCGTGGAAGCGCTCGCCCCGCAGCCCGCCGCGGTGACGCCCAACCGCATGGTGCATTTCATCAACGTGCTGCAGGGGCGCGAGGAGCCCTACGTCCTGCCCGCGCAATCGCTCGCCGTGCAGAAGATTCTCGACGCCATCTACCGCTCCGCCGCCACCGGCCGCGAGGTGCGGCTCCGCTGAGGTGGCCCGCGCCCGCCCCGCCTAGTTGCGGGCGGGACTGGCCGGCCGTGCCCCCGCCATCGGCGGCCGGCTTTCGCGCAGGACTTCCCGGAGCACGCGGGTGAAATCGTCGATCTTGTACGGTTTGGCCACCATGCCGCGAAAACCGTACGCCCGATAGTTCGCCAGCACCGGGTCGCTGGAATAGCCGCTCGACACGATCGCCTTGACGCCCGGATCGAGCCGGCGCAGTTCCGTGATCGCTTCGCGTCCCCCCATGCCGCCCGGCACGGTGAGGTCCATCACTACGAGATCGAAGGGCCGGCCGGCGGATTGCGCCGCGGTGAACTTGCGCACGGTTTCGGCGCCGTCGCGCGCCTGCTCCACCTCGAAGCCCAGCCGCTGCAGCAGCAGGCTCGCCATCTGAACGATGGGCTCCTCATCATCCATGAACAGCACGCGCCCCTGCAGCGGCTTGAGCGCCTCGTCGCGGCTCTCCGGCAGGTCGAGCTGCTGCTCGCGCTCCGCGGGCAGCCAGAAGTGAAAGGTCGTGCCGCGACCGAGCTCTGATTCCACCTCGATGTGCCCGTTGTGCTTCCGGACGATCGAGTAGACCGTGGTGAGACCGAGGCCGCTGCCCTGCTGCTTCGTGGTGAAGTAGGGATCGAAGATCTTGCTCAGGTGCTCCGACTTGATGCCCGTGCCCGTGTCGGCCACGGACAGATGCACATAGTCGCCCGGCAGGAGCGGGCGGCGCGTCTGCAGGGCCACCGTTTCGTTGCGCGCCCCGATCCGGATGGTGCCACCCTCCGGCATCGCCTGGACGGCGTTGATCACCAGGTTCTGCACCACCTGGCCGAGCTGGCCCCGGTCGGCATCGGCCAGCCAGAGGCCGTCCGGCAGGTCGAATTCGCACTTCACGCGCGAGCCGTGCAGGGCAAACTGCGCGACCTCGGTG
>DATIWI010000107.1:0-8499 GCA_035519475.1 Opitutaceae bacterium | reverse complement strand
GACATGACCTCAATGAAATGGTAGCTGGCCTTGCCCGATTGGACCCGCTGGATGAGGCGCTCGGCGTTGGCGAGTCCGTGGGCGACCGCGAGCCTGAGCACCGTTCCCTGCAGGAAACTCCAGGCCGGCACGGCGCGCGCGACCTCCACCGAAATCTCCTTCATCCCTTCGAGTCCGGCAATGGGCGCGACATGGAGTTGGGCAAAAGGCAGCGGCTGGCCGGTGACCAGGAACCAGACCGTGCGCAGGGCCGCCTCCATCACGCCGCCCGTGTTGGCAAAGATATCGGCGGCGCCGGAGCTGAGCCCCAGGGGTTGATCCATGGCTTCGTCCGGCAGGGACAGGAAATCAATGCCCGCCTGCGTGATCATGCGGCCCAGTTCGCGCGTCGTGAGCACGGCGTCGACATCCCTGGCGCCGCTGGCATTCATCTCGGCGCGCTGCGCCTCGAACTTCTTCGCGGTGCACGGCATGACTGACACCACAAAAATCTCCCCGGGTTTCCGGCCGAGCTTCTGCGCGTAGTAGGTCTTGGCGACGGCGCCGAACATCTGCTGCGGCGACTTGGCGGTGGAGAGGTTGGGCAGCAGGTCGGGATGGAAGTACTCGGCGAATTTGATCCAGCCCGGGCAGCAGCTGGTGAACTGCGGCAAGGCCGCCGGCCGCCCGTCGGCCAAGGCCGCCTTGAGGCGCAGGAGCAGTTCCGTGCCTTCCTCGAGGATGGTAAGGTCGGCGGTGAAGTTGGTGTCGAAGACGCGGTGAAATCCCAGCCGCCGCAGCGCGGTGACCATCTTTCCAGTGACAAGCGTACCCGGGGGCAGGCCGAAGCACTCGCCGAGGCCGGCCCGGATCGCGGGCGCAGTCTGCACCACCACGTGCTTCGACGGGTCGCTGAGCGCGGCCCACACCCGCTCAAGGTGATCCTTCTCGGTGATGGCGGCGGTGGGGCAGACGGCGGCGCACTGCCCGCATTGCACGCAGGCGACGCTGGCGAGGTCGCGGCCGAAGGCGGGGGCGGCGACGCTCTCAAAGCCGCGGTCCTGCGCCCAGAGGGCGCGGGTGGCCTGGATCTCGCTGCACACCGTGATGCAGCGCCGGCACATGATGCATTTGGAGGAATCGCGGTCGAGGGCCGGAGTGCTGGTGTCGACCAGGCGGGGGTGATGCGCGCCGGTGAAATGCAATTCGCGGACGTCGAGGTCGCGGGCCACGGCCTGCAGTTCGCAATCATTGGAACGCACGCAGGTCTGGCAGTCGCCGCCGTGGTCGGAGAGCAGCAGTTCGACCACGGTGCGGCGGGCCGAGCGGACGCGGGGCGTATTGGTGTGCACTTTCATGCCTTCCGCCACCGGCGTCGAACAGGAGGAGGCAAGCGTCCGGGCGCCCTCCACCTCGACGAGGCACACCCGGCAGCCGCCGATGACGTGGACACCCTCGAGGTAGCAGAGGGAAGGGATCCTGATGCCGACGGTCCGCGCGGCGTTGAGGATCGACGTGCCCCAAGGCACGTTCACGTTCCGGTTGTCAATGGTCAGCGTGGGCATCGCAGGCTTCCGTGGCGGTCAGGGTTTCTCGCGAAAATCGCACCGCAGGCAGCGTTTGGCCTCGCAGAGGGCGACCGCCTCCGTCCAGGGCAGTTCAACCTCGTTGAAATTATGGCGGCGTTTTTCGACCGGCAGCTGACCGATGCGGGCGCGCGGGTATCGCACCGGATCGGCGGCCGGATCGAAGCGGACGTCGCACTCCTTGTCGCGGCGCCAGAACGCGTGCTCGGCGCCGGTGAGTTGGGCGTCGATGGCGACGGCGGCGCGTTCGCCGCCCGCCACGGCTTCAACCACCGAGGAGGGCCCCAGCGCGGCGTCGCCGCCACTATAAAGCCAGTCGAGCGAGGTTCGGCCGGTGAGCGGATCCACCGCAATGAAGCCGGCGGGAGTCAGCGGCAGCGCGGTTCCGTCCAGGATTGCCGCCGGCTCAAGGCTCTGGCCAATGGCGGTGATGGCTTGGTCGGCGGGGATGACGAACGGTTCCTCCGCGGCGGCGGTGGGCCGGCGGCGGCCGCTGCGGTCGAACTCACCCAGGGTCATGGTCTGGCACTTGATCCCGGCCACGCGGCCGTTGCGGGCCACAATCTCGACCGGAGCAGTCAGGGTCTTGATGACCACGCCCTCGTGCTCCGCTTCCTCGATCTCCTCCGCGTAGGCCGGCATTTCCTCGCGCGTGCGGCGGTAGAGGACCGTCACCGCCTGCGCACCGAGACGGATGGCGGAGCGGGCGGTATCGATGGCGGCATTGCCGCCGCCGACCACAACCACGGTGCGGCCGATCGGCGCCGAACCGCGGATGTTATATTCGCGCAGGAAGCGGATGGCGTCATCCACACCCGGAAGGGTGTCGCCCGGGACGCCCAGGCGCAGGCCGACGGGCGCGCCGACGCCGAGGAAGACCGCCTCGAAGCCCTGCTCCCGCAGATTCCGAAGGCTGAAGTCACGGCCCAGGCGCCGGTTCGTCTCGATCGTGACGCCCATCCGCTCGATCATGCGGACCTCCAGCGAGAGGATCTCGCGCGGCAGGCGGTAGGCGGGGATAGTCTGAACCGGCATCCCGCCCGGGCGCGATTCGCCCTCGAAGACCTGCGGGCGGTAGCCCAGGCGCGCCAGGAAATACGCGCAGGACAAGCCGGCCGGCCCCGCTCCGATGATCGCGATCTTCCGCCGGGCGTTGTCTTCATTCGGACGCACCTCCGGCACTTGGAGAGTGACCTCCTCGTCGACCATGAAGCGCTTGACGCCGCGGATCGACAGCGGCGCATCCACCATCGCGCGACGGCATTTCTCCTCGCAGGTGTGGAAGCAGACGCGGGCGCAGACCGCGGCGAAGGGATTGCGCTCGCGGTGCAGGCGCAGGGCCTCGGCGATCCGCTTCTCGCTCACCAGGGCAATGAAGCCGGGGACGTCGACATTGGCAGGGCAGGCGCTCTGGCAGGGCGCCCGCACGAGATTGGGACACACGCCGGCGGGACAGCGCTTCTCGCGGATGTGCGCTTCGTACTCGGCGCGGAAATAGCGGATGGTGGAGAGGACCGGATTGGGCGCCGTCTGCCCCAAGCCGCAGAGAGACGTCTCGCGGATGATGCGCCCAAGGGACTCCAGCCGCTCGATGTCGCCTTCCTCCCCCTGGCCGTTGCAGATGCGGGTGACGATCTCCAGCATGCGCTTGGTGCCGATGCGGCAGGGGGGGCACTTGCCACAGGATTCATCCTGGACGAAGTCGAGGAAGAAGCGCGCGATGTCCACCATGCAGGTATCCTCGTCCATGACGATGAGGCCCCCGGAACCCATGATGGCGCCGAGTTCCTGCAACGATTCATAGTCGACCGGCACGTTGAGATGCTGGCGGGGGATGCAGCCGCCCGACGGGCCGCCGAGCTGGGCGGCCTTGAAGCGCTTGCCCTGGGGAATGCCGCCGCCGAGCTCGTAGATGATGTCGCCCAGCGGGGTGCCGATCGGGATTTCGACGAGGCCGGTGTTGCGCACCGCCCCGGCCAGCGCGAAGACCTTGGTGCCCTTGGAGCGCTCGGTGCCATGCGCAGCGTACCAGGCGGCGCCGCGGGTGAGGATGATGGGGATATTGGCGTAGGTCTCGACGTTGTTGAGCAGGCTCGGCCGGCCCCAGAGGCCGGCCTGGGCCGGGAACGGCGGCCGCGGGCGGGGTTCGCCGCGCTTGCCTTCGATCGAGGTCATCAGCGCCGTCTCTTCCCCGCAGACGAAGGCGCCCGAGCCCATGCGGATATCGAGGTCGAAGGAATGTCCGCTGCCGAGGATGTTCCGGCCGAGGAAGCCGCGCTGGCGCGCCTGCCCGATGGCAATCCCGAGGCGTTCCACGGCTAGCGGGTACTCGGCGCGGACGTAGGCGTAGCCCTCCGCCCCGCCGATCGCGTAGCCGGCGATGATCATGGCTTCGATGACGCTGTGCGGGTCGCCCTCGAGCAGGCTGCGATCCATGAACGCGCCCGGATCGCCTTCGTCGCCGTTGCACAACACATATTTGAGGTCGCCCTTGGCCTTGCGGCAGAGTTCCCATTTGAGGCCGGTGGGAAACCCGGCGCCGCCGCGCCCGCGCAAGCCGGAATTCTTGACCTCGTCGATCACTTGTTCCGGGGTCATGCTCGTAAGCGCCTTGCGCAGCGCCGTGTAGCCGCCGTGAGCGAGATAGTCGTCGAGGCTGAGCGGATCGATGACGCCGCAGTTGCGGAGAGCGATTTTGACCTGGCGGCTGAAAAACGGGTTATCCTGCACGCGCACCAAGGGTTCCCCGGTCTCCGCCTTGCGCCACACGAGGCGGTCAACAATGACGCCGTGCCCCACCGTCTGCTCGACGATCTCGGCGACGTCCGCCGGCGCCACCTTCTGGTAAAGGATTCCCTCGGGCTGACAGATGAGCACGGGGCCGCCCGCGCACGGACCGAGGCAGCCGGTCTCCACGACCTTGACCGCACTCAAACCGCGCTTGGCCAGGGCGGCCCTGAAGGCGGCCCCGAGGGCGAGCGAGCCCGAAGCGACGCAGCCGGCGCCAGCGCACAGGTGGATGGACGTGACCTTGGTCATGGCGTCTTGCGGCGGGGTGGAGAAAGCCGGCGGGGAGAGGGCCTATTCGTATTTCTGCAGGATCGCGGGGACGTTGTTCGGCTTGATGCTTTGGTGGACGGCGGTGTCCACCAGGCAGGCGGGGGCAATGCCGCAGGCGCCCAGGCAGCGGGCGACTTCGAGCGTGAACTTGCGGTTCGCCGTGGTCTGGCCGACGTCGACTCCCAGGGTGCGCTTGAAACTCTCGAGGACGCGTTTGCCCCCCCGCACATAGCAGGCGGTGCCGAGGCAGACGCGGACGGTGTGGCGCCCGCGCGGCGTGGTCGAGAAGAAGCTGTAGAAGCTGACGACTCCGGCCACCTCGGTGTAGGATTTGCCCAGCCCCGCGCAGATGCGCTTGAGGGCGACTTCCGGCAGGTATCCGAAAAGGCCTTGGCCAATCTGCAGCAGCGGAATGAGGGCGCCGGGAACGAGGCGGTACTCTGCGATCGACTCATCGAGGCGCGCCAGAAGTTCAGCTTCGCAGGCGGGTTGATCGCAAACCCCGGGCTGGGGGAGCTCTGCCGTGGCACCGCCGGAACACTCGAGGGGGCTGGGGCCGGAGGCGGCAGCCTGCGCGGAGGGGCGCGAGGTCACGCGGGGCATAACGGGGACAAGGGATTCTCCAATTTCCCGCCCCCAAGGCGAGCCGCGTCGGGGTGACCGACCTGAAAAAAGCCGGACAGCGGGTGCCTAGAAGAGTCCGTGATGGGCACCGAACAGCATAAGCGCGAAGGACAACGGAGAGCCGGCGCACCGAGGAATGCACCCTCGAAAGAAATCTCGCGCGCCGCCGGGCGGCCGCCGGCAAGCGCCTGCAGGATCCGGGTAAAGGGGAAGCAGATTCACACGCGGACGGGGCCCTGCGGAAAGCGACCGATTCCCCTTCGCGGCCATCGGGTGATTCCGGCAGGTTTGCATCGGGCGGAGGGCTCCGTACGGTGCCGGTTCTCCAGCCAGCCATGTTCTCCGAAAAGCAGGCCTCGACACCGTCCGGGTTTCAACTCCGGTGGGGCGATACAGACTATCGCATTTCTCTCGCCGTGCCGGAGGCGGGGCGAGAGCCCGGGCCGTGGCCGGCGGTGGTGTGCATGGATGGCGACGACCAGTTTCGCTTCGCCGTGGAGGCCTACCGGACGCTGCGGGCGGAAGACAAGGTGCCGCCGCTGCTGCTGGCCGGCGTGGGTTATGGTGCGAGCTACACGCGCCCCGGCAACCGGCGCATCCGTGATTACACCCCGACGGCGATCGCCACCGAACCGGAGAGCGGCGGCGCCGACGCCTTTCTGGGATTCCTCACGGGACGGCTCTGGCCGGAACTCGCCCGGCGCCAGCGCGTGCGGGAGGATTGGCGGGGAATCGCCGGACATTCCCTCGGTTCACTGCTGGCGCTGCATGCGCTGTTTCAAGAGCACCCGTTCTTTAATCGGATTCTCGCCAGTGCGCCGTCGCTCTTCTGGGACGATCGGGCGCTGCTCCATCGGGTCAGTCGCCTCCAGCACACCGGCGCGGTCCTGCCGGCGCGCCTCTTCCTTGCCGTGGGGGAAAGGGACTCGCCGTCGATGCTGGGCGACCTCGAACTGCTCGCGCAGCAACTCGCGGCCCAGCCGATTCTGCGACTGGAGATGAGGCACCGGCGATTTCCGAAGCGCGACCACTACAATGTTCTGCCCGACGCCTTTCGCGCCGGGCTGCAATGGCTCTTCGCCTGACACGCCCGCCAGCGCGGGCCGAGCCGCCGCGGATGAGGCGGTCGCTCCCACGCGGGAGATGGGGCCGCGATCAGAAGGTGTACGTGTAGCTGAGGGTCACGACGCCGCGGCCGACGGCGGCGGTGTTTTCCACCCGGGGATCGCTGCCCTGCTTGATGAAGTTGCTGGTGCCTTTGGTGTAGGCGAAACCGATCGACAGCTTCGACTCCTTGCTCAGCGCGAACGGCATGGAGACGCCAATGAGGTAATAGTTGCCCCAGTTTTTCACAGCCGGGTCGGCGTCCTTGATGGCCTCGCGCCAGATGTAGGTGCCAAAGGTTGCCGTCCAGTCGAGTTCCGAACCGATATCCTTCAGCGGAACGGCGTAGGCCAGCGTGAACTCATAGGTGGGTCCCTTGAGCACCAGATCGTAGTACACCTTCGGAGTGAGTTTCACCCCGGCCACGGTATAATTAAGCGCGAGGTTGGGTTCGAAGCTGGACTTGAAGAAGCCGTTGCTGGTATCGGCGTTCGGATAGTTGTACCACGTGAATCCGGGCGCGACGCTCAGCGCATCATTCACCGTGAGGGTGTAGGAGCCGTACGGATCGATCTCCGGATCAGATTGCCCGGGCACCTTGTCCTTCATCGGGAAATTCATCCACACACCCAGCGCGAGGTTGCCGGAGTCGACTTCGATCGTCGGCTCAAACGATGGCCCGCCAAGCCGGACGCCGCGGAACATGTACTGGTTGACCAAGGCGGGGGTTAGCACCACCGAAGTGCCGTCAGCGAGAACCGGCAGTGTCAGCAACGCAAGGCCGAGACTGAGCAGGGATGTTTTTCTTATGTTCATGACAGGATGTTAGATGTGCGACCAACCAAGCAGCCAGCCGCCACACCCATTAGCAGGAGCCGCGCCAATTTCTAGCAGATAATTGCACAGTGGCGAATGGCTTGGCCCGCGCCTTATGGCGTCAGCGCGTCTTGGCGTAGATCAGGCAGTCGCGAGGCTCGGGGCCGATGGTCGGACAGACGTGCCATCGACGAAGCAGACCCTCGCGCACCCAACCGGCTTTCTCCATCACGCGAGCCGAGGCCGCGTTGGCCGCATCGCAGAAAGCCCAGACCCGGAAGACCGGCGGCTGCGCGAGGGTCCATGCCGAGACATAACGCAACGCTTCGGTCATCAGGCCGCGGCCCCAGTGGGCCCGGCCAAGCACATAGCCGACCGCGACGCCATGCTGATCAAAGCCCACTCCGATGGAACCGATCGGCGCGTCGGTGCCGCGGAGGCAAAGCAGCCAGGCATAGTGGCCCCCGGCACCGGTCTCCCAGGTATGCACGACGCCGCGCAGGAAGATCCGCAGGGGCTCGATCTCCGTGTAGTAGCGCCAGGCGAGGTAGCGGGTGACCTCGGGATCGCTCGCATAGGCGGCGAACACCGCCTCGGCGTCCTCGCTGCGCGGCGGGCGCGCGCTCAGGCGCGCGGTGACAAAGGTCTCGGGCGGGCGCGGCACACCGCCAATCCGTGGCGGCGAAACGCGGGTGTCAACGGAAGTTTTGGCCGCGGCCGGCTGGCGGCTCTAATCCGGCTGGATCTTGTCGTGCAACGCCTCCGCCCAGGTGGTGATCATCTTCCGCTCGGTCGCGGTCAGACGGGCCGCGGGGTGCATCCAGGCATAGCTGCGCAGCGGCATGTCGCCGTGCTCCACCTCGTCGACAATGGCGTCGAGTTTGCGCGCGGCTCGCTTGGCGGGGTAGGCGCCAAATTGCGAAAAGTTGAGCTCGCGTTTGCCCTCGTGCACATGGTGGTTGAGCCACCACCCGACCGGCTGTACGCCGGCGTACCACGGATAGCGGGTGCGGTTCGAATGGCAGTCGTAACAGGCCTCGGCGAGCAGACGGTGCACGTCAGCCGGCACGGCCGCCTTGTGACTGATGTCATCGGGGCCCTCCGCCGAACCGAGGTTTCTCGTCGGTGGGAAGAATTGAATTTCCACAAGGGTCAGCCCGAACAGCGGAGCAAGGACTCGCCGGCGGAGGAGCGTTTTCATCGAGCGGACGAACACAGCCGGGGGACTCATGGCGGCAGGCGGGCTTCGCGGACCAGCTCTGCAACCGCCGGGGGCAGAGGCAGGCCCGCGGCGAACACCTGCGCCGCCGGGCTCATCTTGCGCCAGGTC
>DATIWI010000106.1:0-2456 GCA_035519475.1 Opitutaceae bacterium | reverse complement strand
CACCGGCAGGTATCGCGCACGTCGGGTACCCGGCCCTAAGCGGCCGTCCGGGTATTAGAGCTCTGGAGGCCGCGTCGTGCCAAGAGGAGACTCTAGCTCGGTAGCGTCGGGTAGTTGCCTACTACATTGCCACAGCAATATTGGTGTTCTGCACCGATGGCGTCGAACCATCACGTGATTTGACCGGCTGGCAGCTCTCTCTGGCTGGATGGGGTTTGTGCGGCCAGATGTACCGCGCGGCGGTCTACCCACTCCTTGCGATGCTAAGTCCGCTGGTCTTTTTGGGTTACAGAAGTCTGCTTGTCCCAAGCTCTTTTCCGCTGGCTGTCTTATTGGCGGCCCTGGGGGCGTTCGGTGTGTTGTCTCTGATTATGTTGGTGTTTGGTCTAAGGCGCCGCTTCAAAATCTCGAGCGGTATGTAACCTTCGCCGCGTCGCCCCGAGCGACGATCTCGCACGTTTAAGGATTGGCTGTGACCGCGCCAAACCAAGCCCTCTTGTTGCCAACTGACGAGCGGCTGCTGGGTGCGCTCGGGCGGATCGCTATCTTGAATAGCCACCTAGAGCGCGTCCTGCGGATGACAATCAAATCCATCGAAAACATGACCAGTGAACAAGCGCTGGACGCGACGCGGCGGCTGGGTGCGAGAGAGCTTCGGAAAATCATCATCAAGCTGGCCAAGAAAAAGCTAGGCGAAGGTTCTGAATTGATGAGGCTGCGCGCCATCATTGGCCGCGCCGAACGGGCCGCCTAACAGCGGAACGAGTTGGTTCATCGTGTCTGGTCGCACAGCTTGGACGGCAGCCCGGGCCTTCTTGACGACCGCGGGCATCTGATGCCGATGCCGTCGGCCGCGGATCTTGACGCGTTGGCCGGTGAGCTTGCGGCGGTGGCGCAGGAGCTCAACCAGGCGCGCCTAAAAGGGTTCCTGAAAGAGGCCTTGGACCGGAAGCCGCGCTGAGAATGGCGCCTTCAGCGGCCGCCCTTGCGCCCTCTTTCGAGAAGACGACTGCGGGCGAAACTGGAACCTGTGGGTGGTGAGCCCGGCGGGGATCGAACCCGCGACCCTCTGATTAACTCCACCACTTCGGCTTTCGCCGCCCCCGCGGGCGCGGGGTTCGTGGCCCGGACCATCCCTTCGCCGTGGGCCTCGATGGCCTGTAGGCGAGCGCCGTCTGGTCTCTACACCTTCTCCGCCCCATGGGGCGGAGCTTGGCTCGGGATTGCCGTCAGCGCGACCTGGACGGGTTCCCCGACTTTGACGCTTTCTACGTCCAGCCTTTCGGCCGGCGCACTCCTAAGTCGAAGTCAGATGCTCTACCCCTGAGCTACGGGCTCTCACCATTCGGGGCGTCTTCAATACCGCTTCCGGCGCGTGGTGCCAATGTGCTGCCAGTGAACCAAGGTTCAATTCGCAACTCATTGGGCCGAAACCAAAACCGTCCGCGAGGTTGACTGATCAAAAGTCAGATGCTCTACCCCGGAGCTACGGGCTCACCGGAGGGGTGCCTTGGCGGCGGCGCCATGTAGCGCATGACGAGCCGGGAATGCAAGGACGCCGTTCGGCGCCTGGGAGCCCGCCCCGTCCGCGCGCCACCGCGCGATTACTTCGATTTTCGGGCCTTTTTCGCCGGCCCGGCGCTCTTGTCGCGGGGGACCCGCTTCTTCTTGCCGTTGCCGAAGCCCAGCTGCTTCTCCAGATAGTCGGCCACGCGCGGGCTGACGAAATGGCGGATATCGCCGCCGAAGCGGCCGATCTCCTTGACAAAGCGCGACGAGATGAACTGGTGGCGGTCCGACGCCATCAGGAACACGGTCTCGATATCGGGATTGAGCCGGGCGTTCATCCCGGCCATCTGGAATTCGTACTCGAAGTCCGAGACGGCCCTGAGGCCCCGGATGATGGAGCCGGCGCCCACCTGCTCGGCGAAATCCATCAGCAGGCAGTCGAACGGCACCACCTCGATATGGTCGGCCACGCCATTGTCGAAGGCCTTCAATTCCGCCCGCACCAGCCGCACCCGGTCGGCCAGCGACAGCAAGGGCCCCTTGCCGGCATTGACCGAGACGCCGATCACCAGCCGGTCGACCAGCCGTGCCGCGCGCCGGATGATGTCGAGATGGCCATTGGTGATCGGGTCGAAGGTGCCCGGATAAATCGCAACCCTGGTCTTGGGCATCGCCCCGCTCCCCTGCCCGGCCGATCCTTGCCAGCCGGCCCTTATTCCTCGACCGCCGGACCGGCTGCTCCGGTTCCGACATCGCCCGCTCCGCTGTCCCCCAGGGCCGCCGCCTCGTCCGCGCCGTTGGCCCCTGCCGCCTCCGCTGCGGCCTCCGGCGCCTCGCCCAGCTCGCCCAGCCGCGTGACCGAGACCACGCGCTCGCCCTCCACGACCTTGAACACGATCACGCCCTGGGTGTTGCGGCCGGCGATGCGGATATCCGCCACCGGGCAA
>DATIWI010000105.1:0-23993 GCA_035519475.1 Opitutaceae bacterium | reverse complement strand
GGTCCGATCGTCCTGATTCAAGACTCCGAGAAATGCCGCCCCCTGCGCCGGCCTCCGGCCGCGCCGGCCATCATGCTTCTGCTGGCGAAGACGGTTCGTCCCGACAATTACTCAGGCGGTTTTGCCGGCAGCGGTTTTCCCGCCCGGACAATTTCCACCGCCTGCGCGAACCTCTTTTGGAAGGTCGCCTCGGTCAGGGTCGTCGCGAGATTCGTCGAGATCCGGCGCTTGGTGACCACCGTCACCTTGGAGTTGCCGGCATCGATCGGATCGACCCACGCGCCCATGACAGCGCCCCAGGAAACCAGGTTCATGCCGCTACTGGTCAGCATGTATCCCTCCTGGCGATGCTCCTCGATGGCGTCGGCCCCTTCCCAGCGAAAAACCGCCTTGGCGATGTCCCAAGCCTGATCAGCGGTCACGGGGTAGACCGCGCTTTTCCCCGCGGCTTTAGAGACAGCAACATCGCTCATGGTGGCACACCCACCCAGCCACAGCAAACTCAGCAACACCGCCGACACCGGCCATAGTCTTCCGCGCATTTTGGTTGTTCCTTTCCTGATTTGTCCCTGACAGGGTCTTGAGGTCCCAGTGGAATCGCGGTTCTCCACGACGGAGAACGTCCGCAGTAACGCTGCAGTCAGCCACCGATCGGGCAACGGAGCAATGGCGGCATTTCCGAAATTAGGATTTTTGAAGGGTGGTATCAGTTTCACCCGGGACATCCAGCCTCCGCAAATCCGGGTCGGGCGCAGATTGACGGCGGCACGGCGATTTGCGAAATGATCGGTGCCGCAAGCATGACCTCCGCCGCAGACAAGATCGCCTTGGTCACCGGCGCCAACAAGGGCATCGGGCTGGAGGTGGCCCGGCAGCTCGTCACGCGCGGCTTCCGTGTCGTGATCGGCGCGCGCCGGCCTGAGGCCGGACGGAAGGCCGCGGCCGAGCTCGCCCAGGGCGGAGCGGCCGACTTTCTGGAGATCGACATCGCGGATCCCGCCAGCATCACCCGCGCAGTCAAACAGCTGGCGTCGTTGGTCGAACATCTCGACGTCCTCGTGAACAACGCCGGCATCCTCGAAGACGGCAAGGCGACCGCGCTGGACGTGGATGCCGTTGCAGTGCGGCGCACGTTTGAAACCAACACCCTCGGTCCACTGCTGGTCACGCAGGCGGTGCTCCCGCTCCTGCTGCGGGCGCCGGCTGGGGCCCGCATCATCAATGTGTCCAGCGGCGCCGCGGCCCTGGGCGAGATGGCCAGCTGGGCGCCGGCCTACAGTATTTCCAAAACGGCGCTTAACGCCGTCACCCGGCAGTTTGCCGCGGCCCTGCGCGGACGCCGCATGGCGGTGAATTCGGTGTGCCCCGGCTGGGTGCGCACCGACATGGGCGGGGCCGCGGCGCCGCGCACCGTGCAGCAGGGCGCCGACACCATTGTCTGGCTTGCCACCGAGGCGCCGCTCTCGCTCACCGGCCGCTTCGTCCGCGACCGCCAAGTCATCGCGTGGTGAGGAGATCGGGGTACCATTGATTCACGCTGATGCCCGCTGATCGCGGCGGGTTCACGCCAGCAACGCACGCAGGTCGGCGAGTGACAGGCGCCCGGTCGCTGCTTCGCTTGCCTCAAACACGTCCGCCAGCAGCGCCCGCTTGGCGGCCTGGAGTTGCAGCACCCGTTCCTCGACGGTGCCGGCGCAGATCAGCTTGTAGCTGGTGACCACGCGCGTCTGGCCGAGGCGATGCGCCCGGTCGGTGGCCTGCAGATCGACGGCGGGATTCCACCACGGGTCGAAATGCACGACTGTATCGGCGCCCGTCAGGTTGAGCCCGGTGCCACCCGCCTTCAGGGAGATGAGGAACACCGGCACGTCGGGAGATTGCTGGAAACGGTCGACCTCCGCCTGGCGGAGGTGGGCGCGCATCGTGCCGTCGAAATAGCAATAGGGCATGTTCTGCGTCTCGAGCTCGGCGCGGAGCAAGGCCAGCATGGACGTGAACTGGGAAAAAACCAGCAGGCGGTGATCGCCATCGGCCGCTTCGGCGAGCAGTTCGCGAAAGGCCTCGAGCTTGGCCGAGGCCACCTCGGCTCCCGGGGCGGGCGCTTCCACCAGCCGGGGATCGCAGCAGACCTGGCGGAGGCGAAGCAATTGGGTGAGCGCCGCGAGGCGCAGCCGGGCGTCCGAGGCGCCGGTCGCGGCGAGGGTGTCGAACTCGCGTTCGCCCCGCTCCTGCCACTCGCGGTAGAGCGCGGCCTGGCCAGGCGGGAATTCGCAGAAAACCACCTGCTCGATCTTTTCGGGCAGTTCCGGCACGACCGCCGTCTTGGTGCGGCGCAGAACGTAGGGCGCGGTCTGGGCGCGCAGGCGTTCATCAAACCAAGCCTTGTCGTTTCCGCGCGCACCGGCGGGGGGCGGCGCGAGGTGACCGGGCATCAGGAAATCGAACAGCGAACGCAGGTCGTCGAGGCTGTTCTCCACCGGTGTGCCGGTGAGCAGGAAGCGCCCCCGCGCGCGGAGAGCGCGCAGCGCCTGCGCATTCTGCGTGCGGCGGTTCTTGATATGTTGGGCCTCGTCGCCGATGATGCAGCAGAACTCGATCGACGCCAATAACGCCTGGTCCCGCACCAGGGTGCCGTAGGAGGTGATAACGAGATCGGTTTCGCCGAGAGCGGCGGTGGCATCCGCCCGGCCCTCGCCATGGTGCACCACGACCCGCAAGTCCGGCGTGAACCGGGCGGCCTCGCGCCGCCAGTTCTCCACCAGCGAGGCAGGGCAGACGACGAGGCTGGGGGTGGAAGTTCTGAATTCCGGGCTCCGGGTCCCGAGTCGGGATCCGCGGATCGCGACGAGAAGGGCCAGCGCTTCCAGGGTTTTGCCGAGTCCCATCTCGTCGGCGAGAATCCCGCCAAGATCGTTGCGAAAGAGATGCCACAGCCAGGCCGTACCGACTTGCTGGTAAGGGCGCAGCAGCGCGCCGAGCGCCGGCGGCAGCGGCGCGGGTTCGAGTCGTGACAGGTTGCGCAACGCCGCGCTGCGCGCCCGCCAGGTCGAGGGCGGCTGGAAGTTCGGCGCGATTGATTCAAGCAGGGCCTCGGCCTCGGCCACCGCCGAGCCGGTGAGGCGGAAGGTGCGGCGCGGGGACGCCTCGGCGGCGGGATCGCCGGCGAGGCGCCGCTCAATTTCGGCGAGCCGGGCGATCGTCGCGGTGGGCAGCAGCACGAGGTCGCCGCCATCCTCCACATAACTGCGCCCGCCGGCGAGCGCGGCCCGCATTGCCTCTTCGGTGGCCCGCCCGGCCCGGAGGGCCAACGTGACATCGTAGCCGTTCTCCGCTTCGGTGGCGGCGCAGGTCGCTCCGGCCCATTGCAGACGGGCCGTGTTATGCTCGAAGTTGGGGGTGAACTGGGCGCCGAAGCGGTCGCGCACCTCCGCCCAGTGGGCCGCGAGGAAGTTGAGCGTCTTGTGCCGGTCGCGCAGCCACCATTTGCGGTTCGACGTCTCGAGAACAAACCCCTGGCTTTTCACCAGCTCCAGCGCGTCGTCGTAGGTCGGGTGTTCACGCGAGGGCAGGGCGATGGCCAGGTAGTGCTCGCTGCCATCGACCACGGCGGGGGTGAGGGCGCTTGGCGCCCCGGGTTTGGGCCGGAAAACTTTGCGCGGGCTCTCGGCCGCAGCGGGCGGCGGCGGAGGAGGTTCGGGTTCCTGCAGATGCTCGCTTACTCCCCGCAGGGCGCCGTTGTCCCAGCCGAGCGGATCGGCGGGCCGGTTGACCCAGAAGAACACGGGTTGGTCGTCCGCCAGGAGGATGAGTTCGCGCAGCTGGGCGCGGGTGAACTGGAGAAAGAGGGGAAATCCGGCGGGAGTCCCCGCCTGGCGCTCAAGCCAGGGCAGCACCGGCGCCAGTTCCGGGGTCGGCGGCGCACCCGCGATCCGCTCGATCTTCACGGGCACCGCATTGCGGGCAGCCGCGGCTGCGAGGTTGGGAGGGAGCAGGACCCGGAGCATCCCGTCAACATTCCGCTTGGCAGCCTCGACGCGAGGCATTTCTTGGGAATGGTATCGGGGCGAACCGCCTCTCACATCGTATGGGGTCTGACACGTTTACGCAGCTGGTGGATGCGAACTACGCACCGCTCTACCGCTTCGCGCTGAGCCTGGCCAAGAACCAGGCCGATGCCTACGACCTCACCCAACAGACCTTCTTCATTTGGGCTAGAAAAGGAGAGACCCTGCGCGACATCTCGAAAGCGAAATCGTGGCTTTTCACGACACTGTACCGGGAATTCCTGCGCGGCCGGCGCCGGGATGTCCGCGCCACCGCGCTGGAGGATCTCCCGCCGGACGAGGCCGATCCGCCGGCGCCGGCGGTGGATGTCGTGTCGGCGATGGATGCCGAGGTGGTGATGAACGCCCTGCAGGAAATCGACGAGGTGTTTCGCGCGCCGCTGACGCTCTTCTACCTGGAGGAACTCTCCTATCAGGAAATCGCGCAGGCGCTCGACATTCCGGTCGGCACGGTCATGTCGCGCCTGTCGCGCGGCAAGTCGCAGTTACGGGCGATCCTGGCGCAGCGCGACAAGGGCGCCCAGGGCAACGTCATTCCTTTTTCCGCGCAGAGACTGCGCCAAACGCCATGAACAACGAGCAGGCCAGATTCATTCTCGGGGCGTATCGCCCCAACGGTCGCGACGCCGGCGACGCCGTGTTTTGCGAGGCGCTGCGCCAGGTGAAGGCGGATCCGGGCCTCGGCGCCTGGTTCGCGAGGGAGCAGGCGTTCGACAGCGCCGTGAGCGCCAAACTCGGCGCGGTGATTCCGCCGCCGGGATTGCGGGAAGCGATTCTCACCGGCGGGCGGGTGAGCACGGCGGCGCCGCGGCCCCTTTGGAGGCTGGCTCCGTGGCTGGCCGTGGCGGCATCCGTTGCGGTGATCTTCACGGTCGCCGCGACCTATTGGATCTGGAGCGCGGGTTCCGGCCGGGCGGACCTCGGCCAAATGACCCGGTTCGCGCTGGCCGAACCGTTCAGCGCGCACACGGGGCCGCATGCGGACAAACTGGGCGCGTTGGGCGCGTGGCTGGAAGACCCGGCAAGCCGGATTTCGTCAGGGGCGCCGGTGGATCTGGCGCAATTGAAGGCCCAGCATTGCCGGACGATCAGCGTCGCGGGTCATGAGGTGTTTGAAATCTGTTTCCAGCGCGGCAGTTGGTACCATTTGTATCTGGCCCGGCGCGGTGATTTTCCGGCCGGGAAGAATGCCGGGGCCCCGGTGTTTCTGGAGCAGGCCCAACGAAGCGCGGTGGCGTGGGCTGACGAGCGGCTGGCATATGTGCTCGTCACCCACGGCGGGACGGAGGCGCTGCGCCGCATTCTCTAGTCCGGAGGTTTCGCAGCGCAGGTCCGGCGGCGCTGGCTGGCATCGGGCTTGGACGGCGATGGACACGGTACGGCGGCTAGCCAAGGATGCGAGCATGAGCCGACCTCTCCGCTGCCTGATCACCGCCGGGCCGACGCGCGAGCATCTCGACCCGGTGCGGTTCCTGAGCAACCGCTCAAGCGGCAAGATGGGTTACGCGCTGGCCCGGGCCGCGGCACGGCGCCATTGGCGGGTGGATCTCGTCAGCGGCCCGGTGGCGTTGGCGCCACCAGAGGGCGTGACCGTGCATCGTGTGGTCTCGGCGGCAGAGATGTTCGCCGTGTGCGAGCGGCTCTTCCGGCGGTGCGACTTGTTCATCGCGGCGGCAGCGGTGGCCGACTATCGCCCTAGATCGGTGTCGCACGAGAAGCTCAAGAAGAAGGGCAGACCTCTTCGGCTTTCTCTCGTGCAAACGATTGACATCCTGGGAACGCTGGCTGCTCGCAAACGTCCGAATCAGATCGTGGTCGGATTCGCTGCCGAGACCGGCAAAGTCGAGGTTCGCGCGCGACGCAAACTGATAGCGAGGAGGCTGGATTGGATCGTTGCCAATGACATCAGCCGACCCGGTGTCGGCATGGAATCCGACGATAACGCAGTCATTTTGCTGTCCATCAGCGGGAAGCGCGTTGCCTTCGGACCAGCCTCAAAAAACGCCATCGCAGAACGTATTTTCGGCACGGTTTTGCCGGGATCAAGATCGTGATGGTAGTTGAGTAGTTGGCGATGGCGATTTAGCAATTTAAATAGCTAATATATAATATCTTACGCAAGACGTTGACAGCCGGATTCGAGGGCCTATTTTGCCGCGCAGAGGCGGTGATTCCAGACGGCTTCTGCAGGCTAAAAATGTGCGAACCCAACTCGAAATCCGGGGTCCATTTACCCGTGCAAAACGCCAAGGGAGACCGAAAAGAAGAGCAAAATCGTGCCAATTTGGCATCATGAGGTAAAACCACTTTACAGCTCTCTTACGTGCCAGCTTGATGCTCCCTCGCAACCGGAATTCATGCACAGAAACACACATCGCCTGCAGTGCCTCATTCTCCTCGTGGCTGTCGCCATAGGGGGTGCTGCCGCGTTTGGATCAGAGCGCTGGGAAACGCTGCAAGCCATTAACTGGGTGGAGAATCCGCATAACAGCACCCGAGTGGGCCCCCATGGAGAGCTTGGGCCGTATCAATTCAGGCCGGCCACTTGGCGCATGTACACCAAGAGGCCGTTTGCCCTGGCGGTTCAGCGGGAAGCTGCGGATGAGGTGGCCGTGCGGCATTACGAGTGGATCCGACGCGGATTGCAGAGCAACGGCATCGAAGCCACCCCCTATAACATCGCATTGGCGTGGAACGCCGGTCTTGACCAGGTCGTCAACGGCCGGGCGCCGGCGGCGGCATACGAATACGCTTCACAGGTCACCAACCTGGTTGAGAACCTGCGGACGCGACAGCTGGCCATCTCGCCCTGACGGCGGGGACGGCTGACTGGCCGCAGCGCCGGTGAAGGGGATCAGCTGAGAGCCTCGACCGAGGCCCAACCGGTCATTCCAGAAAGGTGGCCTGCTTCGGCTGCTTGGCTTTTCGGCGCGCCTCTTCATCCTCAGGCGTCGCGTTGAGGTGGCGCGGGGGGCGTCGCACGCTCTTGGCCACGGCAGTCTCGCGCTCCTCGACGAGGCGATCGGCGATTTCCAGGATTTGCATCTTGAGCCAGGCGCTGGTTTCGCTGCCCTCCCGGTAGTCCGCCTTCCCATAATGACCAATGCGGTCGGCGTTGCGCAGCGCATCGTTCTGCTTGAATTCGTCGAGCCGATCCGGGTTGTACACACCGTACGCCTTGCCGCCGCGTTCCTTCACCAGCGAGAAGCACGGGATGTCGCTCGGACCATCTGCGATGTAAATCATGTTCGGAAACGGCACGCGCCGGGCGTCGGAAGGGATCTTCGCGTTGACGTCGAGCCCCGGATTCTTGTTCGTGCCCTTGTTGATCTCAAACAGCGCGCGGGTCTTCGTGGTGTTGTCGATCATCATGCCGATCTGCGCGATCTCCGCGTCGGCCCCGAGCTCGAATTCCTTCTGCTGCAGGAAGCCCGGCTGGAGCGGGTTTTCGATGAACTCGCAACCCCAGATGCCGTCGACATGGGGAGCGACGGCGCTGCCGCGGATCATCTCGGCGATGCCGGTGCTCACGATATAGTGCTCGAGCTGGAGTTCGTGCTTCCGGTATTCGGGCTTCTCGTTCAAGAACTCCCGGCTCTTCGCCAGAAACTCCGGCATCCCCGGATAGAATTGGAGTTCGATGCCGAGCGCATGGAGCACCCTGTTGTTCAGCTTTGGCATCAGGCCGGCCCGCACATAGGTGAGAATATGGTTCAGGTAGCCGATCTCGCTGGAAAGGCGGTAGCCGCGCTTGGCGTAGTTCTCCACCAGCCGGTTGGTCTCGGCCCAGAATGTCGCCTCATCGATGCCGTACCGCCGGAACAGCGGCCCCTGCATGTAACCGGGAATAAGAGTCTTGTCGAAATCCCAGATGCAGGCGATGATGTTCTGCGTGAAGAGCGTCGTGGCCATGGCTGATCGTCACTCGTAGGCGGGTTTCCCGCCGCGCGACGGGACTTAACCAAGCCACAGACGGCGGCTGGTGCAATTCGCAAATCTCCGCACCTCCATCCTCCCCTGTCTCCTCATGGATCTTCTGCCGGACATCGCTCCCTTCCAGTTGCGCCTTGACGAGCTCAACGCGCAGATGGCCGAGCCGTCGTTTTATGCGAATTCGCGCCGGGCCGCCGAGGTGACGCGCGAGCAACAGAAGCTCACCCGTCTGGTCGCCGACTATCGCGTGTGGGAGAAGCTCGGCCGGGAGATCGCCGAGGCCGAGGCGTTGGTGCGGGACCCGGCCGGCGACCCCGTGCTCCACGAACTGGCCGCGCGGGAACTGCCCGAGCTGCAGCGCGGGCAGGCCACGCTGCGCGAGGCGGTGCTGATCGCGATGATCCCGCCCGACCCGACCGACTCGCGGAACACGGTCATGGAAATCCGCGCCGGGACCGGTGGCGAGGAGGCCGCGCTGTTCGCTGCCGAGCTCGCCCGCATGTATCAGAAGTACGCCGAGGCGCGCGGCTGGACGATCGAGCCGATGGGCAGCAGCGGGAGCGAACGCGGCGGCTTGCGCGAAGTGAGCTTTCTCATCAGCGGCCCGGACGCCTATCGGCAGCTCAAATTCGAGAGCGGGGTCCACCGGGTGCAGCGCGTGCCCGTCACCGAGGCCAGCGGCCGGATCCACACGTCGACCGCGACAGTGGCCGTGCTGCCGGAGGCGGAGGAGGTGGACCTGGCGATTGATCCCCAGGATCTTGAGATCACCGTCCAGCGCGCCAGCGGCCCGGGCGGGCAGGGAGTCAACACGACCGACTCCGCCGTCCGCATCATTCACCGGCCGACGGGGATGATCGTATTCTGCGCCGACGGCCGCTCGCAGCAGAAGAACAAGGCCAGCGCGCTGGCCGTGCTGCGCTCGCGGCTGCTCAAGCAGAAGGAGGATGAGGAGCGCGCGAAGTATGCCGCCCAGCGCCGCAGCCAGATTGGCACCGGCGACCGGTCGGAGCGCATCCGCACCTACAACTTTCCCCAGAATCGCGTGACCGACCACCGGATCGGTCTCACCCTTCACAATCTGCCGCGGGTCATGGAGGGCGGCATCGACGACATCATCGCGGCCCTGCAGAAGGCCGACTACGCGGAGAGAATCGCCGCGTTGGCCGGCCAGACCGATCCGCCGCGCCGGGCGAGCCGTGACGGCTGACCCGCGCGAAACCCGACATCATCGATCGGGTCAACAGGGGATGGGCGCCGGGTCCTCCGCGTTGCTTCCACCGGCAAACCGAACGCGCCCGAATCTCGCCCTTTCTTTTCTCCCTCCATGCCGCGATTCTCCCTGGGCGGGCCCCTCGTGCCGCTGCTGGCGCTTCTGGTGCTGCCCGCCTGGGCGGGCGCGGCCCGGCCGCCACCGCCCGCGCCACCCGGCGACGGCGGCGGGACTTACACGGACGAGGTGGTCACGCTTCCGCCGTATGAACTGGATGCCGTGGAGCCACCGTGGGCACGGGATACCCGCACCGCGGTGACGTCAGCCTTCCTGCCACGAATGCAGGCGCAGATGACAATGGTCGACGCCCTGCGCGGGTTTTCCGGCGTGCACATCGATCAGCCCGGAGGAGCCGGCGGCCGTTCCTCCCTCTACCTGCGCGGCGGCGAGGAGAACTACACGGTCGTGCTCCTGGACGGCGTGCCGGTGAACAATCCGTTGGATTCGCGCGGGGGCGGCTTCGATTTCGGCACCCTCGATGCCAGCGAGTTCGCCCTCGCCGAAATCGTGCGCGGACCGGTCTCAGCCCGCTACGGGCCCGACGCCCTGTCCGGCGTGATCAAGCTCACGAGCGACGTGCTGGGAGCGCCAGACGGGTCGAAGGCGATCGTCGGCGGGGGCGGCCGCGGGCTGGAGGCCGCCAACGCCGCCACCAGCGTGTGCGATGGAGGGCTGACGGCGGCGGTCTCCGGCCACTGGCTGGAGGACGGCGATCGGACCGCCGCCAACCATGCGCGCCACGAGAGCATGGCGGCCGGCGCCACGTGGCAGGGGCGGGCGGTCGAATGGCGGGTTTCCGCCCATTACGGGCGGCAGGAGAGTGCGGCGTTTCCAGATGACAGCGGCGGCAGGCGTCTTGCCGTGCTCCGGTCGCTCGAGGAGAGATCGGCCAGCACGACGACGGCTGCCATCGAGTTGCTGGCGCCCGGCGCCGGGATCAGATGGCGGGCGCGGGCATGGGCGGCGTGGCTGCACGCCGATGACGATTCGCCGGGAGTGGCCCCCGGGGCGCGGGATCCGGCCGGTCTCCCCGCGACTTCGGAGGCTACCACGCTGAGGCGGGCGGGGCTGTCGGCGGAGGCGGCGGCCAGCGTGGGGGGCGGGGGCACGCTCGCCGTGGGTATCGACGGACAAACCGAAACCGGCCGCAGCGAGGCGATTTTGCGGTTCGGTGGTATCCCGCTGCCGGCGTCGTTTGCCGCCACGCGCGACCGGGTCGGGGCCTTTGCGGAGTACACGCTGCAACCCGCAGCCGGCTGGTTGATCCAGCCAAGCGTGCGCGTCGATGAGACGCGCGGCTTCGGATCGCGCGCCACGCCGCGCATGGGGATGCGAGTGCCGATGGCCCCCGGGATGGTGCTGCGGCTGAATGCGGGCGATGGGTTCAAGCTGCCGAGCTTCTACGCCCTGTCGAATCCGCTGGTGGGAAATCCCGCCTTGAAGCCGGAAAAGGCCCGCGCGGCGGATCTGGGAATCGAGCAGCAGTTCGCCGGGGGGCGGGGCACGTTTGAGTTGGGCGGATTCGCGAACCGCTTCCGGGACGGCATCGATTTCGATCCCGGGCCGCCGCCGCGCCTCGTCAACCGGAACGAGATTCGGAGCGACGGGCTGGAGGCGTCGCTGCGGCTCGCGGCCGGCCGGGCGTTGGAATGGCGGCTCGCCGGCACGTATGCGGACATCCGAAGCGAGCCGGGAGGGAAGAGCGTTCGCGGCCGCCCGCGCGCCGAGGGATCGCTGCGGGTGCTCTGGCGCCCCACGGGAGAACTGCAGGTGGAGGCATCGATGACGGCGGTGGGCCGCGTGTTTGATTCCTCGGTGCCGACCGGCGATGTTCTTCTCCCCGGCTGGCGACGGGTGGATCTGGCCGCCCGCTGGCAGATCCGCCGCGATCTCACCGCGACGGCGGCGATCGACAACCTCCTCAACGCGCGCTACGAGGAAGCAGTCGGTGTGACTTCGCCGGGGGTGCGCCTTCGCGGCGGGCTCGAGGCCAGATTCTAGGCTGGATTCTCTCCTAGCGGCACGCGGCGCGCGCGGTCGGCGAAGAGGGGGCGGGCGGGAAGACCCTTTACGGTCATGGCGGCGATGCTAGGCTCGATGACCGGCGGCCGCCGTCTCCATGCTCACCGTCCTCGAAATCATCAAGAAGACCACCGATTTTCTCGAAGCCAAAGCCGTGGAGAATCCGCGACTCAATGCCGAGCTGCTCATCGGCCGCGCGCTCGGACTGCCGCGGATGCAGCTGTACCTGCAGTTCGAGCGCGGGCTCACCGACGCGGAGCTCGAGCGGCTCCGCCCGATGGTGAAGCGCCGCAGCCTGCGCGAGCCGCTGCAGTACATTCTCGGTGACACGGAATTCTTCCATCTCAAGCTCAAGATCGACCGACGGGCGCTGATCCCGCGGCCGGAGACCGAGCGCCTGTGCGAGCTCATCACCCAGCGGCTGCCGGCCCCGCCCGCCACCCTGCTCGATCTGGGCACCGGGAGCGGGGCGATCGCGCTGGGGCTGGCGGCGTTTTATCCCGGCGCCATCGTCACGGCGGTGGACGTGAGCGAGGCCGCGCTGGCGCTCGCGCGCGAGAATGCCGAGGCGCTCGGGCTGTCCGCACGCGTGCAGTGGGTGCGCTCGGATTGGTTTGCGGCGCTCGATCCGGCGGCGCGATTCGATCTGATCGTCGCGAATCCGCCCTATCTCTCGCTGCGGGAGACCGCGGCCTCTCTGCCGGAGGTTCGCGAGCATGAACCGCCGGTGGCATTGGCGGCCGGCGCCGAGGGCACCGAGGCGCTGGTGCACATCATCGCGGAGGCGCCGCGACTGCTGGTGCCCGCGGGTCTGCTCGCCATGGAAACCGGCATCGATCAGCATGCGCTGTTGTGCGCCCGCGCCACGGCGGCAGGTTTCGCGCGCGTCGAGTCACTGCGGGATACCAGCGACCGCGATCGCTACCTGCTGGCGTGGCGGGAATGAGGCGGCCGGGACGGAAGCCGCGGCAGAGTCCACGGCCGCCGCGAGCCCGCGTCAGCCGTTCTTGGAAACCTGGACGGTGAGCGGCGCGCTGCCGTTGGCCCAATACTGGGGATTCTTTGACAGCGCGAGCGCGTCGGTCAGCACCCGCAGGCTCTCCCGCAGCGGAATGTCCAGCTTCGCGACTCCCGGATCCTCATCGGTGCTCAGCGTGTCCTCGTCCTCGCCGTCGGCCGAGTCGTTCTTTTTCGGGACCACGGCGGGCTTGGGCGGGGGCGGCACCAGGGTGATCTCCTTGAAGGGGAAATCGCCTTTCGCAAGCTGATCCTTCTCCGCGTCCATCGTCTTCTTGAAAGCGTCATCGGTCGCCCGCTGCCGGCGGCGGTCGTCGAGGTTGAGCGAGATTTCCTTCTGATCACTCTTCTTCCTGAACCAGTCGATCGAGCGCCTCAGGTAGGCAAACTCCTCCAGGTGCTCCTGGCGCGACCGGCTGGAGTCGCGCAGGGAGACCAGGATCGGCGGAGCGAGCGGATGCCCGCTGAAGGAGGTGGAGGGAATCTCATCCCACACCAGGGCGTTGGGCAGATCGGATTCGCCGATCGGCATATACTCGTCGATCGAGGGCAGGACGATGTCGGGCGTGACGCCCTTGTTCTGCGTCGAAGAGCCGTTCGGCAGATAGAACTTCTGGATGGTAAGCTTGGCGGCGCCCGTCTTCACCGGCAGTCGCGCCAGCATGCGGTTGACGTTCTTCATTTCCACGATCGTCTGCACCGAACCCTTGCCGTGGGTCGACTGATCGCCGATGATGACCGCCCGGCCGTAATTCTGCAGCGCGCCGGCGACGATCTCGGAGGCGGAGGCGCTGAAGCGCGACACCAGGACCGCCAGGGGGCCGGTGTAGCTGATCTGCGTGTCCTCGTCGCTGTCGACCTGGATGTCCCCGCTGTACGATTTCACCTGCACGACGGGCCCCTTGTTGATGAACAGGCCGGTGAGGTCGATCGCTTCAGAGAGGAGGCCGCCGCCGTTGCGGCGCAGGTCGAGGACCATCCCCTTGACGCCGGCGGCGTCCAGGCGGTTGATGAGTTCCGCCACATCCTTGGTGGCGCTGGTGCGCTCCTCGTCGCGGTCAACATTGTCATCGTCGCCGGACAGGCCGTAGAAGGAGGGCAGGGTGATGACGCCGACCGGGATGGTCTCGCCTGTGGCCGTGGGCACGTCGTAGATGGCGGCGCGGGCGCGCGCGGCGTTGAGCTTGACCACGTCGCGCACGATGGTGACGTCCTTGTGCGCGGAGCCGTCGGCCACGCCGGCGGGAATGACGGTGAGCTTCACTCTTGTCCCCTTCTGGCCGCGGATGAGGTCGACGATCTTGCGCAGCTTCAAGCCGATGATGTCGATGGATTCCCCGCGCTCGCTGGGGGTCACCGCGATGATCTTGTCATTGGGCTGCAGTTGCTTGCTCAGATCGGCCGGTCCGCCCGGAATGATCTCTTTGATGACGCACTGATCTTCCTCGAGCCCCAGCAGGGCACCGATGCCGACCAGCGAGAGCCGCATCTGGATGCTGAAATCCTCGAAGGTCTCCGGGGAAAAATAGGAGGAGTGAGGATCGTAGAGGTTGGCCAGGGCGGTGAGAAACCACTCCGCGACGTCGTCCGTCTCCGTGTCGGCAAGATTCTTGAGCAGGCGTTCGTAACGCCGGTGGACATTCTGTTTCGCCTCGGCGATGGTCTTCTTGTCGAGGAGGTCCTGCAGCAGCTCGAACTTCAAGCGCCGGCGCCAGAGGTCGTCGGCCTCGGCCTGGGTGGCGGGCCAGGCGGCCTTCGAGCGACTGCGGTCCAGGAGGTAGGTCTCGTGGGTCGAAAAATCGAAATCCTTCTGCAATTCCTCGAAGATCCAGTTGATGCGGCCGTCGACCCGCTTCTCGTACTGCACGTAGATGTCGAACGCCGCGTCGAGCCGGCCGAGCGTCCGCAGGTTGTAGTAGAGCGCGTTGGCGTAGCGCCGGGTGAACGCCTCCTCGTCGGTGGCGAGAAAGAAAAGGCGCTGGCCATCGAGGTCGGCCATGTAGTCGTGGATGAGGTTCTGGCCGAGTTCGGGTTTCGGGCGGTTATTGACCGCCTCGTGGTTGAAGTGAACCTGCTCGAGCAGCTCGACCATGGTGCTGACCTCGGTGGCGAGGGCGCGCGACGTCTCGAAGTTGCGCTCCGGCAGGGCCCGGCCGGTGGACAGCAGGACCAGGGCGGCGAACAGCGCGGCCGCCGTGCGGCGCGCCCAGGGCAGGGAAGGACGGAAGGACATCATCGGCAATATAAGTAAGGCAGGCGCGCGAAAGGTTTCACAGCAAATCGCCCGCCCGAAGCGGGGCATAGGAAAGCAGAAAGCGGATGGGCTTCAAGGCTGTTACACTTAATTGATCCCGGCCGGCAGGAGGGCGCGCACCAGCCGGCGGGTCTCGCCGAGCCGGCGGCAGTGCTCGGCCCAGAAGGAAGCCTCATCGGCGAAGCCGAGCCAGCGGGCGAGGGGAACGCGCTCCCCGGCGGACGCCGGCAGGACGCTGACCGCCCGATTGGCGTCGCCGCGGAGGAGGATTTCGATGCGCTTGAGGAAGTTGTAGCTGCTGAGCAGCCGCCCGGCGTCCGGGGCGGGGATGAGGCCGGCGGCCGCCAGCGCGCGCAGGCCCTGGCGGGTGCCCGGCTGGCGCAGCGGCGGGACCGCCGGTCCATGGCGGAGCTGGAGCAGCTGCACGAGGAACTCGAAATCCACGAGGCCGCCCGCGCCGGTCTTGAAGGCGCGTTCGGGGGGCTGGACGGCATCGCGTTCGCGTTCGATCCGGCCGCGCATGGCCCACATCGCCGCGGCCTCGGCTTCGGTGAGCGGAGTGCGGTAGAGCAGCTCCGTGGTGAGCGCCGTGAATTCGTCCGCCAGCGGGCGCGGGCCGGCGATGAGGCGCGCCCGGGTGAGCAGCTGGCGTTCCCACGGCTGCGCCGAGCCTTCCGCATGATAGGCGCGCAGCACCGCCGGCGTTGTGACCAGCGGCCCGGCGTCGCCGTGTGGCCGCAAACGAAGATCCACGTCAAAGATCGCCCCGAGCGGCCCGCCATGGCGCAGGAGCCGCTGCAACTCGCGGACGATCGGCTCGGCGGCGGCCGCCTCGGCTTCCCGGCCGACGAAGAGCAGGTCGAGATCCGACCCAAAGGTGAGTTCCGCCCCGCCATATTTGCCCAGCCCCACCAGCAGGAGTTCCCGCCGCGGATCGAGGCGTTCCAGCACGTGCATCAACACGGCGTCGGTCAGCCGGGAAAGGCTGGCCTCCACTTCCTCGATGTTCAGGAAGCCGAGGAGTTCTCCGATGGCGTAGCGCACCTGTTCGGCCTTCACGTAGAGCCACAGCCAGTCGGCGTAGCCTTCGCCGGCGGGTCCGGCGGCCAGCTCTCCGGCAAGGGCGGCGGCGTCCTTGTGCTTGCGCAGCACCTCCGGGCGCAGCACCTCCTCGGCGATCTCGGGATGCGCCCCGAGCAATTCGTAGGTGAAGGTGCTGCGGTCGAAGAGCAGTGCGAGGACGCGGAAGAATTGCGGATTGGCGGCGCAGCCATTGAAGAACTGCTGGCGCGTGCCGTACCGCTCGGCGAAACGGGCGATCCGGCGCAGCGTCGGCACGGGCTGCGCGAGCTTCGGCAACGTGTCGTCGAACGTGTCGGCGAGGTGTTGGAAACGCACGATCAGCTCGCGGTTCACCGGATGCCCGTGATCACCGCACACAAAGAGGCGCAGTTCGCCCGCCGCGCCGGGCCCCGGGCCGAACCAGCGGCCCAGCTGTTCCGCCACCGCCGGGGGCGTGCGCGCGGAGGTGAAGAACTCCCACCAGTCCTGAAACACGCTGTCGCCGGTCTCGCCGCGAAACAGCCCATCGTAGATGTGCCGCACCCGGGTGCGCACGGCGTCGAGCCGGCGGTGGAACTCCGCCACCGACGGAAACCCCAGGGTACGGGCGATCGCGGCCTCCTCGGCGGCGTCGGCGGGCAGGGCATGCGTCTGGTGCTCCTCGCGCATTTGAATCGCATGCTCGACGCGGCGCAGGAACCAGTAGGCCTCCTCCAGAAAACCCGCCTCCGTTGCCCGCATCAGCCCGTAGCGCACGATCTGGTGCAGCGCCGCGGTGGTCGCCTCCGTCTGCAGGAATGGATAGCGCCCCGCATGCAGGAGCTGGAACGCCTGGGCGATGAATTCAATCTCGCGGATCCCGCCGAAGCCCGACTTCACGTCGCGCGTGAGCGTCTGCGCGCCGACCACCTCCTGCTCGGTCCGGTTCTTCATTGCCGCGACCTCGGCCAGCAGCGACGGCGGCGGATGGCGCGGATAGCGGAAGGCTTGGAGGGATTCGAGCAATTCCGCGCCAAGCGCGAGATCTCCGGCCACGGGCCGCGCCTTGATGAGCGCCATGCGTTCCCATGTCTGGCCGGCGGCGGCGTAGTAGTGCTCGAGGCCGGCGAGCGAGCGCACGAGCGGCCCGTGGGTGCCTTCCGGTCGCAGGCGCACATCGACGCGGAAGAGGAACCCGTCGGCGGTCTGGGCCTGCAACAGGCTGGTGATGGTCCCGGCCACCTTGGTGAAGAACTCCACGTTGGTGAACGCGCCCGCCTCGCCTTCGCGGCGGCAGGAGCCCTCGCCCTCGTAGAAATAGATCAGGTCGATATCCGAGGAGAAATTGAGCTCCTGGCCGCCGAGCTTGCCCAGGCCGAGCACGCAGAACCGGGCGGGGATGTCGCGGTCCTCATCCCACGGTTCGCCGTAGCGACGGGTCCACTGGCTCAGGGCGAGGCGATGGCATTCGCGCAGGCAGAATTCGCCCAGAAGCGTGAGTTCCGCGACGGTCGTGGGGGGCGGCGCCAGCCCGTTGACGTCGCGGTAGGCGCTGCGCAGGGTCATCTTGCGGCGCCAGCGCCGCAGCTCGCTCAGATAGGCCTCGTCATGGGCGGCCGCCTCGCCGGAGGCGGCGGAGAAACCGCGCCACTCGTCCACCAGCGCCTGGTAGCGGAAATCGGGGTCGCGGTTCTGCGGCTGCTCCAGCCAGAGGCAATACTCGGGATGTCGCCGCAGCAGGCGCGCGTAGAGGGGGCTGGCGTCAGCCAGGCGTTCGAGGCGCGCCCACGCCTCGGGGGGGAGGGCGTCGCTGTCCCACGACGGATGCTCCTGGTGCAGCAGCTCGCGAAAACCTCCGGGTGGGGCGGGGCCGGCTGAGGCGTTCACATCGGAAGGGTCAGCGGCGGCTGAGAAGCTCGCGCGCGTCGTCGAGCAGGCGCTTCTCCTCCTCGGTGAGCGCGCCAAAGCCGTCGCTGTTGATCTTGTCCAGAATCCGGTCCACCTCGGCGCGCAGATCATCGCGGCTGCTGATGTTCACCTTGAAGTGCGCGGCGCCGGCGGCGGGCTTCTTCCGGCGGCGCAGCCAGCCGGGCAAGGTCAAGCCGGAGGCAAAGGATCCCCCGAACGGGCTGACGCGGCCGGCCACCCGGAAGTACCCGTAGGCGGCGGCCATGTTGGCGAGGATCGCCGCATGGCCCTCCCAGAGCGGCGAGGGATGCCCCATCATTTCGTAGAAGAGAAAGCCGATCAGGTTGACCACCGCCCAGAGCCAGCCGAAGAACTTCGGCTTCATCGTCACCGGGATGATGAAGAAGGCGAGGAAGGTCACCGGTTCGTCGGCGTGGTAGCAGCAATACAGCGCGAAGACGCCCGACAGCGCGGCCAGCGGCCCGAGGAGCGCCCAGTCGACCCGCAGCGGATACGCGGCGCACCACGCCAGCGCCCCGAGGAGGACGAAACCCCCGTAGAGCCAGAGAAACCGCCGCGCGCCGATCAGGTCGCGAACCGCGCCACCGAAGAAGTACAAACCGAGGAGATTGAAGATGAGAACGAACACTCCCCCCGTGTACCCGGCGGTATCCACCAGGAAGGCGTAGGTGAGCAGCGTCCAGGGCCTCAGTCCGTGCAGCACGGCGCCGCCGGAAAGCCGGAACCAACCATAATACGCGGTCAGGTCCAGCCAGCGTTCCAACACCAGCTGCAGCAGGTAGAGGCCCACGAAGGCGATCATGAGCCATCTCACCGGATCGACCGGAGCGCGGCCCTCGGCTTCCCGCATGTACTGTCTGTCGGAGAGCATTCCGGTGAAAATTAGAAGGACATGCCGGCAAACTCAAGCCCCCCCGTGCATCTTGCCGCAAAATCGGGAATCGCGTATCTCGCGGCGGCAGCGTTGCATATCGCCCAAAGGAACCGCCGTCCGGGGGATACCCTTGACAGTGTCCCGCATTCGTTTTTGTTCGCCCTTCATCATGGCGAATAAAGCAGAGAAGTGGGAAACGAATGCTCCAGGCAGGTATTACGTCGACAAGCAGTGCATTGATTGCGACCTCTGTCGCGAGACGGCCCCGGCTTTCTTCACCCGCTCCGAAGAGGGTGGCTACTCTTTTGTCAGCAAACAGCCGTCCTCCGAGGAGGATATCGCGGCATGCACCGAGGCGCTGGAGGGGTGCCCGGTCGAGGCGATTGGCAGCGACGGCGATCAGTGAGCGTTTGATTTTGCGCGGCGGTCGCGCTGGCGGGGCGTTCTGAGCCGGTCGGGAATTGGTCCGGGCCGATGCGGCAGGCATTGTTAAGATATGGCTTGTCTTTGGTTAACTTGCTGTTCTTTTCCCCGGGGCGGTGACGGCTTCTTCGGTGGCAGACCTTCTGTCCATGACAACGACCTCGGGTGCCACCGTTCTGCTGGCGGCCCTCCTGGCCACCGGCGCGGCTGCGGCTGGCGAACCGTCTGTCGCGCTTCCGGAGTACACGGTCTATTCCCCGCGGGTCGCTCTGCAGGAACCGGCCGGCGCGTTCGCGATGCCGGTCACCGCCCTGCGGTTTGAGCCGCTGGTCGACGTCCAGGTGCGCAATCTGGCCGAGAGTCAGGCCGATGTCACCATCCGGGGCGGCGTCTTCGAGAATACCGGCTTCCGCATCGGCGGGGTCGCGCTCTATGATCCACAGACCGGGCATTACTTCGCGGAGATTCCAGTGGCGCCCGCCATGCTCTCCGCGCCCCGCATCGTGACGGGCAGTGACAACGGGCTGGAGGGATTCAATGCGGCTGTTGGCACGGTCGTCTATGACTGGCAGCGCATCCGTGCGCGCGGCGAGCTGGCCGTCTCCGCCGGCCAGGACCAGACCTACCGCCTCAGCCTCTACGAAGGCGTGGTGGATGACACGACCCTGCCTGGCCGCACCCTCGCCTCCGACGCCGAGGTGTCACGCTCCGTTTCGGATGGATCGGTGCGGTTTGGCGACCACCGTTTCCAGCGCTACAACATCCGCCTGCAGATCGCTGATGCCACCGCCCAAACGGATTTGTTTTACGGCTACCAATCGAAGCTCTTCGGCTGGCCCAACCTTTACACGCCCTTTGGATCCAACGAGTCGGAGAACCTTGAGACCGTGCTCGTGGCGCTCAATCACCGCGTGCGCTGGAGCGCGGGCGACTGGCTGGAGGCCGGGGCGTTCTGGCGGCGCAACAAGGACGACTACGCCTTCAATCGCTTCGCGCCCCTCGGACCGGTTCATCCGTTCCAGCATACCACCTGGGCGGAAGGTGCGACCGTCTCCGGACACGATGACCTCGGGGCCGTGGCGGTGGCCTACGGCGCCACGGTTCTCGCTGACGATCTCAAGTCCACGGCGCTCGTCTACGGTCGCTTCCACTCGCGGACCTACGTGAAGGCGGCTGCGTCGGCGGAAAAGGCCTGGACCTTGGATCCGCGGCACCGCGTCACGGTCAGGGCCGGCGCCAGCTTTGACGACACCGACCGCGACACCGCGGCCGTTTCTCCGCTCTTCGAGGTCGCGCTGGATGCGACCGCGCCCGACCGGGAGCTGCGGCGTTACGCACTCAGCTATGCGCAATCCACCCAGGTGCCCACCTATACGGCGCTCAACTCGAGTGCCACCGCCGGCCTCTTCCGCGGGAATCCCGACTTGGGGCGCACCACCAGCCGCGCCGTGGAGCTTGCCGCGGAAGGCGGGCGCGGCATCTGGCAGGCACACGTTGCCGCGTTCTACCGGCGCGACGACCGCCTGGTCGACTGGACTTTTCGCCAGGGCGTAACGGCCCGCACCGCGAACCCCGTCGACGTCGACACCGTGGGCTTGGAGGCCGTGGCGAGATGCTCGGGGGCCCGAGGCGAATTGGTGGTGGGCTACGCCGTCATGCACAAGGCTGCCGATTACGGGCCGGCCCAGGTGGATGGCAGCTTCTACGCGCTCAATTATCCCGAGCAGCGGCTCACCGCGGCGGTCATCGTGCGGCTTGGCGGAGGTTTCGAGGTGCGCATGGACAACCAGGCGCGGATCCAGGCGGCCAACCCGCTGCGCACGGTGGGAGGCGATCGGGCGGTGATCTCTGCGTTGGGCTTGTTCTACCGGCCGCCCCGTGCGCCGTCCTTCGGTTTCTCCCTCCAGGTGGACAATCTTTGGAACTCGGATTTCGAGGAGGTTCCCGCCGTCCCGGCCGCGCGCCGTGAAATCTCGGCGGGCGTGACCAGCCGGTGGTGACACCAGGACCGGCTGCGCTGGCGTTCGCTGGCATCGTGCCCGCGCGGGCTCCTCCGCCGGCGAGTGGGCAAGTCTGTCCCGGCTGGCGCAGGGGGAGGGACTCAATTGCCCATTACACGCCGCGCCTTTGTTTCCACGGAGGACGCTTGCACTTGCAACCGCTGGGAACCTCGTGATTTGTAGCGAGGCAAAGAATCGCGCCTTTTGGGGAAACTTGGGACGCGGTCTGCTAGTCATCAGTCAGAGTCCACTTTCATCATGATCACGCCGTTCGCCTTCGCCTTCATTCCACAGCCGGTTTTCTGGCTCCTGTTCATCCTGGTCTTCCTCTTCGCCTTCTACGCGCAGATGCGGGTGTCGAGCGCCTACGCCAAGAACGCGGAGATTCCCTCGCGCGGTCGTATCACGGGTCGCGAGGCCGCCGAGGCGGTCATGGCCCGCGCCGGCATCAACGATGTCGATGTGGTCGAAATCCCCGGCCACCTGACCGACCACTATGATCCGCTCAACAAACGCCTGTGTCTCTCGTCCGAGAACTATCGCGGCACCAGCCTCGCCGCGCTCGGGGTGGCGACGCACGAATCGGGGCATGCCATTCAGCACAAGGTCGGCTACAAGGCCCTGCAGGCGCGCATGGCCCTGGTGCCGGTGACGCAGTTCACCTCCAGCCTTCTGCCGATCATCATGATCGGCGGCTTTTTCTTCGGCCTGGGCGGCGTGCTGCTGGATCTGGGCATCATCGTCTACGCGGTGCTGTCGCTTTTCCAGCTGATCACGCTGCCGGTGGAGTTTGATGCGAGCCGGCGCGCCAAGGGCGAGCTGGTGCGCCTCGGCATCCTCGACCGCGACGAGATGCCTGGGGTGAATGAGACCCTCAATGCGGCCGCGCTCACCTACGTCGCCGCTTTCATCACCGCCCTCCTGCATCTCCTGTGGCTGCTCTCGATGCGCCGGAACGACTGAATGGGAGTCCGCGCCGCTCCGATCCGGGCCGGTCCATGAGACCGGCCCTTTTTGTCCGCCGGGTCGGCGCCTCGGGTGCCGCGGGGGGAGAGGAAACACCGTCCTCGCCTTGTCGGAAATGGCGGATACATCGGTTCCATGAAACGCTGTCTCCGGCTCACTGCAGCCGCCTCCGGGCTGGCGTTGAGCATTGCGGCTGTGCGTGGGGCCGACGTGCCCTCGCCGGCGGCGGATCCCGACGCCAGGGTCCGGTTCGCCGGCGACGCCGGCCCTCCCGACGCTCCGCTGAGCCTTTGGTACCGACGTCCGGCGACCGAGTGGGTGCAGGCATTGCCGGTGGGCACCGGCCGGCTGGGCGCGATGGTGTTCGGGGGCGTCACCCGCGAGCGGCTCCAGCTCAACGAGGACACGCTCTGGGCCGGCGGCCCGTACGATCCGGTCAATCCTGATGCGCACGACGCCCTGCCCGAAGTGCGCCGGCTGATCCTCGCCGGGAAATATCGCGAGGCCGACCGCCTCGTCGGCGCCAAGGTCATGGCCAAGCCCCTCCGGCAGATGCCGTACGAGCCCGTCGGCGATTTGCTCCTGACGTTCCCGGAAACGGCGGAGGTCGGGGACTACCGCCGGGACCTGAATCTCGATACTGCGACCGCGAGCGTCAGCTATACCGCCGGCGGCGTGCGATTCACGCGCGAGGTGTTCGCCAGTCCGGTCGATCAAGTCTTGGTGATGCGCCTGACCGCCGACCGGCCCGGCCAAATTACGTTCACCGCCGGCATGACGACGCCGCAGGAGGCGGCCGTCCGGATCGAGGTGCCGGATACCTTGGTGCTGCACGGCGTCAACGGCGCAGCCGAGGGCATGAAGGGCGCCCTCACGTTTGAGGCGCGGGTGCGGGTGCTGGCCCAGCGCGGCCGGACCGTGGCTCAAGGTGGCCTGCTGACGGTGATCGGCGCCGATGCCGCCACGCTGCTCATCGCCAGCGCCACGAGCTACCGGAGCTTCGACGACGTCAGCGGAAACCCGGAGGCGCTCACGAAGCAGTGCCTGACGGCGGCGGCGCGGAAATCCTTCGACGCGCTCCGCGCGGCCCACGTCGCCGAACACCAGCGGCTGTTCCGGCGGGTTCGCCTCGACCTCGGCACGGGCGCCGCGGCCCGGCGACCGACGGACGAACGGATCCTTGAATTTGCCTCCAGTGGAGATCCGCAAATGGTCGAGCTCTACTTTCAGTTCGGCCGCTACCTGCTCATCGCCAGCTCCCGCCCGGGCGGGCAGCCGGCGAACCTGCAGGGGCTCTGGAACGAGAGCATGAATCCGCCGTGGGGCAGCAAGTACACGATCAACATCAACACGGAAATGAACTACTGGCCGGCCGAGCCCACCAATCTCGCCGAGTGCGTGGACCCGCTCGTGGCGATGGTGCTGGACCTCGCCCAGACCGGGGCCCGCACGGCGCGAGAGATGTACGGCGCGCGTGGCTGGGTGGCGCATCACAACACGGATCTGTGGCGGGCCACCGCCCCCATCGACGGGCCGACGTGGGGCATGTGGCCGACGGGCGGCGCCTGGCTGTGCCTCCACCTTTGGGACCATTACGTCTTCAGCGGAGACAGGGCATTCCTCGAGAAGGTCTATCCCGCTATGAAGGGCGCGGCCCAATTCTTCCTCGATACGTTGGTGGAGGAGCCGACGCACCATTGGCTCGTCACCAATCCGTCGCTTTCGCCCGAGAATGTCCATCCGTTCGGCACGTCGGTCTGCGCCGGCCCGACCATGGACGAGCAGATCCTGCGCGATCTATTCGCGCATTGCATCCGGGCGACGGAAATCCTCGGAGTGGATCCCGACCTCCGTGCGCAACTCGGCACCGCGCGCGCCCGCCTGGCGCCCAATCAGATCGGCCATGCCGGCCAGCTGCAGGAATGGCTCGAGGACTGGGACCTCCAGGCGCCGGAAATCCACCACCGCCACGTGTCGCACCTGTACGGCCTCTATCCCAGCCAGCAGATTTCACTGCGCGGCACGCCGGCCCTGGCCGCGGCGGCGCGCAAGTCGCTCGAGATCCGCGGCGACGAGTCGACCGGATGGGCCACGGCCTGGCGGATCAACTTATGGGCCCGGCTGCACGACGGCGACCACGCCTACGACATCCTCCGGTATCTCCTCAGCCCGGAACGCACGTACCCCGACATGTTCG
>DATIWI010000104.1:0-14428 GCA_035519475.1 Opitutaceae bacterium | reverse complement strand
TCAGCAGGCCCTTGGACGTGGACAGGATCGAGATGCCGAGGCCGTTGAGCACGAGCGGGATCTCGCCCGATCGGCAGTAGAGGCGGCGGCCCGGCGTGCTCATGCGGCGGATGCCGGTGAGAGCGGGCGCGCTGTCGACATACTTGAGCTTGACGATGAGGGTCTTGTGGCCCAGTTCGTCGGCGCCGGTCGCATGGTCGGCAATGTAGCCCTCGGCCTTGAGGATGGCGGCGAGCCGCTCCTTCAGCCTCGAGTACGGCGCCATACAGTCCTCCCGCCGCGCCTTGCTGGCGTTGCGCAGGCGGGTGAGAAAATCACTGATCGGATCGGTCATAGCGGATGTGGTTGGGTTCGGGCCGGGCGGGTCATATCCCACTCCCGCCGGCAAAAAGGGTCACCAGGAGGATTTGATCACGCCCGGGATCTTGCCGGCGAGGGCGAGTTCGCGGAAGGTGATGCGGGACACGCCGAACCGGCCGATATAGCCGCGGGGGCGGCCGCTGAGGGAGCAGCGGTGGCGGACGCGCACGGGTGACGAGTTGCGGGGGAGCTTGGCGAGCTTCTTCTGCGCGGCGAAGAACTCCACATCGGTGGTCTTCGGGTTGGCCAGAATGGCCTTCAGCTCGGTGCGCTTGGCCTGGTATTTCTGCACGAGGCGCTGGCGCTTCTTGTTGCGTTCGATGGCGGAGGTCTTGGGCATGGGGACGTTGCGGCGGGGCGGTCAGGCGGCTTTGGTGGTGGTGGGTCGGGCGGGGCCCTCGGCGCGGCGGAAGGGCATGCCGAGCAGGCGCAGGAGATCGCGGGCCTCGTCGTCCGTTTCCGCGCTGGTGACGATGTTGATGTCGAGGCCGATGTGCTTCTTGACGTTGTCGACGGTGATCTCGGGGAAGATGGTGTGGTCGGTGATGCCGATGGTGTAGTTGCCCTGGCCGTCGAGCCTGGGGGACATGCCGCGGAAGTCGCGGATGGTCGGCAGCGCCACCGCGAGCAGGCGCAGGAGGAACTCCCACATATTGGGCCCGCGGAGCGTGACGTGGCAGCCGACGATCTGGCCCTTCTTGAGCTTGAAGTTGGCGATGGCCTTCCGCGACTTGGCGAGCAAGGGCTTCTGGCCGGCCAGCGTCGTGACATCGCGCTGCACGTCGGCGATCACGTTCTTGTCCGCCTCAGCATCGATGCCGGTGTTGATGGTGATCTTCTGCAGCCGGGGCACCTCGTGCCGGTTCTTGTAGCCGTGCAGCTTCATCAGCTCGGGCACGACGTGCTCGAGGTACTGCTTCTTGAGGGAGGGAATGTAACTCATGGTGATGCGACCGGGTTTCCGAGCCGGCGGCGGATCTGGGGAGTTTACGACCTGGAGGGATTTTTCTGTCCTATGACTTGACGGGCTCCTTCGGGGCCGCCTTGCGCTGCTCCCAGCGTGCGAGGGACATGAGGTTGGAGACGTGGACGGAACCTTCACGCTCGGCGATCGTGCCCTGGGGATGTTCCTGCGACTTCTTCAAGTGGCGCTTGACGAGAGCCACGCCCTCGATGCGCGCCCGCTGTTTTCGGACGAGGAGCTCGAGCACCTTGCCCTGCTTGCCCTTGTGGGCCCCGGCAATGACGACGACGGTGTCGCCGCGTTTGATGTGAAACTTCTGCATGGTCAGAGGACCTCCGGGGCCAGCGAGATGATCTTCATGAAGTTCTTGGCGCGCAGTTCGCGGGCCACCGGGCCGAAGATGCGCGTGCCGCGCGGATTGCCGTCGGGCCCGAGGATGACGATCGCGTTGCTGTCGAAGCGCAAGTAGCTGCCGTCATTCCGCCGGATGGGCGCCCGGGTGCGGACCACCACGGCTTTCACCACCTCGCCCTTCTTCACGGCGGCGTCGGTGGCGCTCTCCTTGATGTGGACGGTGACCACGTCACCGATATGCGCATACGGGGTGGTCTGACCCATGCGCTGGATCAGCGCCGCCTTGCGGGCGCCGGTATTGTCGGCGATGTCGAGAATGGAGCGCAGTTGGATCATGGCGTGCCTCCGGATTGGCGGGGTTCAGCGTGGCGGAATTCAGGCCGGCGGCGCGTCCGATTCAACCGGAGCGGCGGCAGATTCGGTCGCCGGCGCCGGGGCGGGCGTAAGTTTGGTGGGGACCGTTGCGGCCACGTCCTGCTCGGAAATCGCCTTGGCGATCGCGGTCTTGGCCGTCTCCACGACGCGGACGACCCGCCAGCGCTTCAGCCGGCTGAGCGGGCGTGTCTCCATGACCTCGACCTTGTCGCCGACTTTGGCCTCGTTCTGCTCGTCATGGGCGTGCACCACGGTCTGACGATTGACGACCTTCTGGTACTTCGCGTGGGGTGTCCGGTAGGGGACGGTCACCTTGATGGACTTCTCGCCCATGCGGCTCGTGACAATGCCGATGAAGATCTTGCGCTTGCTGCGGGTGGGGGCGGACATAGGGAAAATCGGTTGACGGTCGCGTCAGGCCGCCGGAGCGGGCGCCGGCTTCTTGGCGCTCCGGCGGGCGGTTTCGAGGCGGGCGATATCCTTGCGGTACTCGCGCATCAGGTGGGGTTTCTCGATCTGCCCCGTCTGTTTGCGCAGACGCAGCTGGAGCAACTGCTCGCGGATTTCGCGGAGCTTCGTTTCCAGCTCGGTCGGGGACAATTCGCGAATCTCTTTAGTCGTCATGACGGGAGAAGGGAGGGATGGCCGGGGACGGGTTCACACCGCAGCGCCTTCGCGGGCGATGAACCGGCAGCGGAACGGCAGCTTGGTGTCGGCGAGGCGCAAGGCCTCCTTGGCCAGCGAGACGGGGATGCCGCCGAGTTCGAAGAGCACCACGCCGGGCTTGATCTGCGCCACGTAATACTCCACCGGGCCCTTGCCGTGCCCCATGCGGGTTTCGGCGGGCTTCTTGGTGATGGGCTTGTGGGGAAACACGCGGATCCAGAGTTTGCCCTTGCGCTTCAGATGGCGGGAAATGGCCACCCGGGCGGCCTCAATCTGCGCACCCGTCATCGGGCCGCGCGTGAGGGACTGCAGGCCGAATTCGCCAAAGACCAGCGTGTTGCCGCGCTTGGCTTTGCCGGCGAGGCTGCCTTTCTGCATCTTGCGGTATTTGCTGCGGGCGGGAGCGAGAGCCATGGTGGATAATCAGGTCAAAGGTCGGAGGTCGCGAGCCGGCGGGCTCAGTTGGTCATGTCAACGTCCTTCTTGCAGATCCAGCACTTGACGCCGATCTTGCCGTAGAGGGTGTGCGCCTCGGCGAAGCCGTAGTCGATATTCTCGCGCAGGGTGTGGAGCGGCACGCGGCCCTTGCGCTGCCACTCCCGGCGGGCGATCTCGGCGCCGCCCAGGCGGCCGGAACATTGGATCCTGATGCCCTCGGCTCCGAGCGTCATGGCCATCTCGACGGCCTTCTTCATGGCGCGGCGGAAGGCAATGCGGCGTTCCAGCTGGAGCGCGACGTTCTCCGCCACCAGCTGGGCCTCGATCTCGGGCTTCTTCACCTCCTGGATGTCGAGGAGAATCTCCTTGCCGGTGAGCTTGGCGAGTTCCTCCTTGATCTTCTCGATCTCCTGGCCCTTGCGGCCGATGACAATGCCCGGGCGCGCCGTGAAGATCTTGACGCGGACCCGGTTGGAGGCGCGCTCGATGAAAATGCGCGGCACGGAGGCCTGCTTGAGCTTGGCCATGAGCTTGGTGCGGATGATCTGGTCCTCCAGGAGCAGACCGGGAAAGTCCTTCTTGTTCGCATACCAGCGGGACAGCCAGTTGCGATTGACGGCGAGGCGGAAGCCGACGGGATGTGTCTTCTGACCCATGGGAGCGGAGGTTGGCGAGGGCGGCGGGTTGGGCGGGGTTTAGTTCTTCTTCGCCTCGTCGGAGAGGACGATGCGGATGTGGGACATCTTCTTGCGGCGCGGCATGGCGGAACCACGGGGGCCGGCCTTGTAACGGCGGAGGGCCGAACCGTTTTCGATCAGCGCGCGGAAGACGGTGAGCTGGTCCGCGGTGAGATTGACCTTCGGATTGTTCTCCGCGTTGGCGATGGCGCTCTTGAGCGTCTTGAGCACGAGGCGCGCGGACTTGCGCGGGATGAGCGCGAGCAGGTCGACCGCGTCGGGCACCCGGCGCCCCTGAATCTGGCGCGCCACTTCGCGCATCTTTTTCGGCGACATGCGCGTGTTGCGGGTAAGGGCTTGTACTTCCATGGTGGTGTGGTGGCGTCGGGGTGGCGGCCGGCGTTCAGATCTCCTTGCGGGTCATGCCGCCGTGGGCCTTGAAGATGCGGGTCGGGGAGAACTCGCCCAGCTTGTGGCCGACCATGTTCTCGGTCACATACACCGCGACGAAGGCCTTCCCGTTGTGGACATTGAAGGTGTGGCCGACGAAGTCGGGCGTGATGGTCGAGCGGCGCGACCACGTCTGGATGGGTTTGCGCGAGCTGGCCTTGGCGGCCTTCTCGATCTTCGTCATCAGATGCGGATCGACGAAGTAGCCTTTCTTGATTGAGCGGGCCATGGTGAGGAAGGAGTCGGATTCCGGGCGCGGGGCGCGGGTTTATTTCTTGCCGCGCGGCGGGCGGCCGTTGTGGCGGAGGAGGATGAGGCTGTTGGACGGACGGGAGCGGCGGCGCGTCGGGAAGCCCTTCGCGAGCTGGCCCCACGGCGAGACGACCTGCTGGCGTCCGCCGCCACCCTTCGACTTGCCCTGGCCGCCGCCGTTGGGATGGTCGACCGGGTTCATCGCCATGCCGCGCACGCGGGGGCGGCGGCCGAGCCACCGGTTCCGGCCCGCCTTGCCCAGCGAAGCGTTGATGTGATCGGCATTGCCGACCTCTCCGATCGTGGCGCGGCACTTCGCGTTGACCAAACGGATTTCGCCGGACGGCAGCTTGAGCTGGGCGTTGCCGCCCTCGACCGCGACGAGTTCAAGACCGACGCCGGCCGACCGGGCCAGCTGGGCGCCGCGGCCGGGAATGAGCTCGACGGCATGCACGCGGGTGGCGGGCGGAATGGCCTCGAGCGGATAGGCGTCGCCGGGGCGATACTCATTGTTTTCGCACTTGGCCGCGCTGATCACCGAGTCGCCAACCTTGAGGCCGTGGGGCGCCAGAATGTAATTCTTGGTGCCGTCGCCGTAGGCGATCAGCGCGATGAGCGCCGAGCGGTTGGGATCGTATTCGATCGCCTGCACCTTGGCGCGGCTATCGAGCTTGGCACGCTTGAAATCGATGATCCGGTAGAGCTGCTTGTGGCCGCCGCCGCGGCGGCGCGAGGTGAGCCGGCCGTAACAGTTGCGGCCGCCGGTCTTGTGCTTGTGCTCGACCAGTCCGCGCTCCGGACGCTGGTCGGCGATCCCCTCCGGACGGTTCAGTTCCGTGAAACGGAGGGTCGCTGTAATCGGGCGGAAGATCTTCAGTGGCATGATGGCTGGCTCCTTTCGGCGGGTAGGCTCACACGAGCTCGATCTTGTCGCCCTCCTTGAGCGTCACGATGGCCTTCTTGTAATCCGAGGTGCGGCTGGGCAGGCCTTGGCGGCCGCGCCGGTTCTTGCCGCGCACGTTCTGAATGTTCACGCGCGTGACCGTCACTTTGAACGTCTGCTCGACGGCCGCGCGCACCGTGTGCTTGGTGGCCGCCGGGGCCACTTCAAAGGTGTATTGGCTGTAGTTGGCGGAGAGCTTGTTCGACTTCTCCGTCAGGCGCATGTGCCTGAGCACTTGGTCGGCGTTTATCATCAGTTGCCTCCGGTGGCCTCGCTGGCGCGGGCGATGATCTTTTCGAGGGCCTTGGTCGACACGACGATCTTCCGGTACTGGCAGAGATCGAGGGTGTTGAGTTTGACCGCCTCCTGCAGGGTGACGCGGCCCAGATTGCGCGCGACGCGGCGGATCTCCGCCGAGAAGGGATCGTCGACGATGAGCATCTTCCCCGCGGGCGCGATGCGAGTGAGAACCTGATCCATGCTTTTGGTCTTCAGCGGGCTGACCTCAAAGCGCTCGATCACGTCGAGTTCGCCCGCCGCGGCGCGGTCAAACAGGGCGCGGCGGAACGCCAGCGCCTTCACCTTGCCGTTGATCTTCTGGGTGTAGTCGCGCGGCTTGGGGCCGAACACGACGCCACCGCCGCTCCACAGGGGCGAGCGGATGGAGCCCGCGCGGGCGCGCCCGGTGCCCTTCTGGCGCCACGGCTTCTTGCCACCCCCGCGGACCTCGCCGCGTTTCTTGGTGGAGTGCGTGCCGAGGCGGGCATTGGCCTGATGGGCCACGACGACCTCCTTGACGGCCTGCACCCCCTTGTCGCCCTCGAGGGTCGGAATGCCAAAATCGGCCTCGCGGCTCTGAGCTCCGTCGGGACTATACACTTTGAGTTTCATGGCGGCGGACTCTCGCAATCGTTATTTCGCGGCCTTGGGCTGGCCCTTGATGGCGGTGCGGACGACGACATCGTCACCGTTGGCGCCGGGGATCGCACCTTTCACCAGCAGGAGATTCTTCTCCGGGAGCACCTTGACGACGCGCAGGTTCTGCATGGTGCAGCGCTCCGACCCGAGGTGGCCGGGCATCGACTGGTTCTTCCACGAGCGGCCGGGCGTCTGCCGCATGCCGATGGATCCGATGCGGCGGTGAAACATCGAACCGTGGGCAGCCGGGCCGCCGGCCACGTGGTGCTTTTTGACCACGCCCTGAAAACCCTTGCCCTTCGAGACGCCGATGACGTCGACGAGCTGGCCCTCCTTGAACGCGGTGACCGTGACGACCTCCCCCGGTTTCACGGCGGGCGGTTCGGCCAAGCGCACTTCGCCCAGGACGCGGGGCGCCTCGGCGAGGCCGGCCTTCTTGGCGTGGTTGAGCTCGGCCTTGCTGCTGTTCTTGATCTTCTTGCGGAGGAAGCCGAGCTGGACGGCGTTGTAGCCGTCGCTTTCGGCGGTCTTCACCTGCACCACGGGGCAGGGACCGGCTTCGACCACGGTGACGGGGACCAGGACGTTTTCCGCGTCATAGACCTGCGTCATCCCGATCTTCTTGCCTAAAAGTGTTGCGATCATGGGCTAAGCGGTAGGTGGAGGATTCCGTTTCGTGAGACCTACATTAGCAAGAGCCGGCGGCGTGCCCGCCGGGTGGCTGCTAACTGTCTGTCAGAGGGTGTTCGTCAGACGTTGATCGTGATGTCGACGCCCGAGGGCAGGTTGAGTTTTTTGAGTTCATCGACGGTCTGGGCCGTGGGCTCGATGATGTCGATGAGGCGCTTGTGGGTGCGGGTCTCGAATTGCTCCATGGATTTCTTGTCCACGTGCGGGGAGCGATTGACCGAGAGTTTCTCGATGCTCGTCGGCAGGGGGATCGGGCCGGAGACGCGGGCGCCGGAGCGTTTGGCGGTCTCGACGATCTCCGAAGCCGACTGGTCGATGACGCGGTAGTCAAAACCCTGAAGCTTGATGCGGATGCGCTGGCCTTTCATGGCGGTGCAGGGAACGGGGATTCAGGTGCGGGCCGGAGCCTTGGAAGAAGTCTCCACGATCTTTTCGAGCAGTGACGCCGGCACTTGGTCGAAGTGCGACGGTTCCATGGAGTAGGAGGCGCGGCCCTTGGAGAGCGAGCGGATGTCCGTGGCGTAGCCGAACATCGTTTCAAGCGGGACCAGCGCGTTGATGATGCAGGCGCCCTCCCGCTGCTCGATGCCCTGGATATGGCCCCGCCGGCGGTTGATGTCGCCCATGATGTCACCCTGATACTCCTCGGGCACGGTGACCTCCACCTTCATGATCGGCTCAAGGAGAATGGGATTGGCCTTGGCCATCGCGTGTTTGAAGGCGAAGATGCCGGCCATGCGGAAGGCGAGTTCGGACGAATCGACCTCGTGGAACGAACCGTCGACCAGACGGGCCTTGAAATCGATGACCGGGTAGCCGGCCACGACGCCATTGTTAGCGGCCTCGAGAATGCCCTGGGTGACCGGCTTGATGTACTCCTTGGGGATGGCGCCGCCGACAACCTCATTGATGACTTCGATCCCCTTCCCCTTCTGGTTCGGCTCAAGCTTGATGCAGGCGTGGCCGTACTGGCCGCGGCCGCCCGACTGGCGGATGAACTTCCCCTCACCGTCGGCCGCGCCCGTGATGCTTTCGCGGTAGGCAATCTGCGGCTTGCCGGCATCGGCCTCGACTCTGAACTCGCGGAGCATGCGGTCGCGGATGATCTCGAGATGGAGCTCACCCATGCCCGCAATGATGGTCTGCCCGGTGTCGCTGTCCGTGAAGGTCCGGAACGTCGGATCCTCCGCCGACAGGCGCTGCAGCGCGGTCCCCATCCTTTCCTGGTCGGCCTTGGATTTCGGCTCGATCGACATCGAGATGACCGGCTCGGGGAAGGTCGGCGGCTCCAGGCGGATGTCGGCCTTGTCGTGGCACAGGGTGTCGCCCGTGATGACATCCTTGGCGCCGACCAGGGCGCAGATGTCGCCGGCGAACGCCGTGTCGATCTCCTCCTTGTCCATGGCGCGCATGAGCAGCAGCCGCGAGATGCGCTCGTGCCGGCGGGTGCGCGGGTTCAACACGGACTGGCCCTTGGTGAGTGTGCCCTGGTAGACGCGGGCAAATACCAGGCGGCCGACAAACGGGTCGCTCCACAACTTGAACACCAGGGCCACGGTCTTCTCGCGGTCGTCGGCCTTGGCGAACGCCTCCTGCCCGCTGCCATTCTGGCCGCGGGTGGGCGGGAGATCGAGCGGGCTGGGCAGATAGTTGACGACGCAATCGAGCAGGCGCTGGACCCCTTTCTTCTTGAAGGCCGAGCCGGGAATGACGCCGCAGAACTTGAGGGAGACCGTCGCCTTGCGGATGCCGACCATCAGGGCGTTGACGCTGATTTCGGCCCCTTCGAGATATTTGTGGGCGATCTCGTCGTCGCAGTCCGCCACCGCCTCGATGAGCTTGTCGCGGTACTTCTTTGCGCTGGCCAGCAGGTCGGCCGGAATCTCGCCCAGCTTCGGCTCAAGGCCGAGGGGATCCGCGGGATCCTCCTCAAAAAAGTAGGCCTTCATCTGCACCAGATCGACCAAGCCGCGGAACTTGTCCTCGGCGCCGATGGGCAGAAAGAGCGGGTGCGCGTTGGCGGCGAGTTTCTTGCGCATCTCCTCGACGCAGGCGAAGAAGTTGGCCCCCACGCGATCCATCTTGTTGACGAACGCCAGGCGCGGCACGCGGTACTTGTTGGCCTGCCGCCACACGGTCTCCGATTGCGGCTGCACGCGGCCGACCGCGCAGAACACGGCGACGGCGCCGTCGAGCACCCGGAGCGAACGCTCGACTTCGGCGGTAAAATCCACGTGTCCGGGCGTGTCGATGATGTTGATGCGATGCTTGATGGGCGTGAACGGCCCGACGGAAGGGATCCACGCGCAGGAAATCGCCGCGGCGGTGATGGTGATGCCGCGCTCCCGCTCCTGCTCCATCCAGTCGGTGACGGTGGTGCCCTCGTGCACTTCACCCATCTTGTGGACGGCGCCGGAATAATAGAGAATCCGCTCGGTCGTGGTCGTCTTGCCCGCGTCGATGTGCGCCGCGATGCCGATGTTGCGCGTCCACTCCATGGGCGTGCCGCGCTGCGGCGCGTTGGCCGGCGACAGCTGGGCCTTGTCGGTGACGATCTGGAGCGTGGCGGACATGCGCGGCAAGGCGGTCACCAGCGGAGATGGGCAAAGGCGCGGTTGGCCTGGGCCATCTTGTGGGTGTCTTCCTTCTTTTTGACGACAGTCCCGGTGTTGTTGTAGGCGTCGACGATCTCGGCCGCGAGGGCCTCCGGCATGGGCATGCCCTTGCGAGCGCCCGCCGCCGCCACAATCCAGCGGAGCGCGAGGCTCTCCTGGCGATCGTAGGAAATCTCGACGGGCACCTGATAAGTCGCCCCGCCGACGCGCCGGCTCTTCACCTCAAGGCGCGGCCGGGCGTTCTCCAGCGCGCCGATCATCAGGTCGACGGGATCGCCCTTGCCCACCTTCTCGCTCACCCGCTCGAACGCGCCGTAGACGATGCGCTGGGCGAGGCTCTTCTTCCCCCGCTCCATGATGACGTTGATCAGGTGCGCGACCAGCGGACTGCGGTAACGAATATCCGGGATGGTCTCCCGTTTCTCAGCTCGGTGACGGCGTGACATGGCTCAGGGATCTCTTCAGGCAGTGGGGGTGGCGGGCGCCGCCGGTTCCGCAGCCGCGGGCGCAGCCGCCGCGGGTTTGACTCCAGCCTTCGGACGCTTGACTCCATATTTGGAGCGACTGCGCCGCCGTTTCTCCACGCCGGTGGCGTCAAGCGTGCCGCGGACAATGTGGTAGCGGACACCCGGCAGGTCCTTCACACGGCCCCCGCGGACCAGCACGATGGAGTGCTCCTGCAGATTGTGCCCCTCGTCGGGAATGTACGAAATGACTTCATAACCGTTCGTGAGGCGTACCTTCGCCACTTTGCGGATGGCGGAGTTGGGCTTCTTGGGTGTGCGGGTCATCACCTGCACACAAACGCCGCGACGGAAAGGGTTGCCCTGCAAGGCCGGCGCCTTGGACTTGGCGCGGACCTGCCGGCGGCCCTTCCTCACGAGTTGGTTGATGGTTGGCATAGAGAGACTTGAGAGTACTGGCTGCGTTGGAGGGAAAAGGCGCGAACGCTACCAGAGGAGTTGCCTTCGGCAAGCGTTTTCGCGAAAAAAAGGCGGCCCGCGAAATCTGGGATTCAGCCCCCAAACTCGCGGTCCAAAAAGCGTTCTTCAGCCGGAGCTGAAAACGCGCTGCGTTGAGAGAGAAAAAGGAGGGTCAGAAAAGCATGTCCGCTCACCGCAACGCAAGGCGAAAGTTGGGCGGGCGCGGCGGCGGCCCGACCCGGCCGATCGGCGTCCACTTAACGGGGGCATAAGGGCCGGTCATCGGGGCGAAACAACCGCCCGGCCGCCCGCCGGCGGAGGGTATCGCTCCCCCACCAACGCTCCTCCGCGTTACCCACCCCGACGAGGCACTAAAAGGTCTCGGCTGCCGTCCTAACGCGGCCCGCGTTTCGCCAGATGCCGCCGCGCCGGCCTTGGACTCGGGAGCGCCGCCGCGGACTGCGGCTCACATCGCCCCTCCAGTGATCGCCACCCGCCGCCCGCGCGTGGCACCACGGGAGCCCGCGGCAGCTTCCCCCTCTGGGCTTCACGGGAAAAAAAGCGCCCGGCCTGGGAGGAGGCCGGGCGCATGACACCAGGAGCTAAGCTCAACTAGTGTCATTTTGGCGGGAGGGATCGCTACAGTCGGCCAACCTCCGATGAATGACAAGGTTTTTTTGCGCTTACCTGCGCAAAAAGAGGCCGGCATCTGCCGCCGGCCCGTCGGGCTTGCGCCCCGCGGCGCGATCGGAATGACCCGTCTATTCGCCCACCTTGTTCAGATCAGGCATCGCGGGCCCTGCCTTGGAGCCGGGGCCGGAGAGGGAATTGAGATCGGGCATCTGCCCGCCCGCGGCCGTGAACAGGCTCATCATGTCGGTTTCCTGATAGTCCTTCGGCAGGTCAAAGGTGCCGCTCGGCGGCTCGACGCGATCCAGCGCCACGATCTCGCGCGTAGTCGGCTTATTTGCGCCGTGGCCCTTGCCGAGCATCGCCAGGGGATTCATCATCCCCATTCCCCCCATCGATGACTTGTTGGAGACGATGCTCTTCAGCATCATGCCGTGCTTGGCCATTTCGCGCTCCGCCTCCTGGGCCTTATCGACGGACTCGAGCCCGGTGGACGCTCCCGCCGTACTCCCCATCGCCGGAACCTTCGCCACCTGCCCGAACGCCGTGGTCGCCCAGAACTCGCGGACCTCCTCGATGTTGCTCGTTATAGCCATTGGCGCGCCGGCCTGCCGCATCACATCCTGATAGCTGACGCGGTAACGATAATGGCGCGTCGGCACACCAAATGTCGTCGGCCCGGCCTCATCGACCAGCTTCTCGAACTTGTAATTCTCGATGGTGTGCGTGATGCCCATGCGTGCCCCTTGTGCTTGCGCATTCTTCACGTGCCCGACGGCCTGCTGCCCCATCCCCGCGAATTGGTCGCGATCGAACCGGGCGTAGGCCTTGGTGGCCGGGGAGACGATGAACATTTCACCTTCGCTGGTACCCACCACGTAGGTGCCGACCGGGGGGATGCCCTGACTGTTTTCAATGAACGTCGCCTTGAAGTGCGGGCCGTCCACCACCATCTGAATCTTGGTGGTGCCGCCCTGGGCGCCGGACGAGCTGACCTCGGTAAACTGCAGCCCCGCCGGGAATGCGGGGACGGCGGCAAACGCCGCGCTGAGGAAGACAATGGCAGGTAGGGAACGCATGGGAGTTGTGGGTTGAAAAATCTGGGGGTTTGCCATCGCGGGCAGGCTAGCGGGCAGCGAGCGCAACGGCGGCGATGAAACGCACGCCGGGGTCGCCATCGTCCACCGCACCGAGGCACAGGCGGCGCGTCCGCGCGTCCTGGGGAAACCGCAGGACTGCCGAGCGCAGCAGGGCCGCCCGGATCTCCGGGCCCCGCGACACGCCGTTCTCGCCGCCAAAGTCAATGGTCATCCCGTGGACAATTCCGTCGATGGCTTCGGCATTCGGCGACACCGCCAGCGCGGCCGCGGCGCTCATCCGCACCGAAAGCTCAGAATCGTCAAGCAGCTGGCGCAGCGTGGTGGCCGCCGCCGGATCGTCGACCCGGCCCAGGGCTCCCGCCGCCTGCCACCGCAGTTGGACGCTGGCGAGTTCCCGGTCATCGGCGTTGCCTCGGGCGCGAGCCAGCTCCTGCGCCGCCATGTTGCCCACGACCTGGGCGATTTGCTGCGGAGAGACCGGAGCACCCAGGGCCGCCCCGGCGACCAGGCTGACGACGGGCCGGATGCGGCTCCAGTAGTACTTCAATCCCGGCCGATCGAGGGTCCAATCGGTCTTGGCGATCGCGGCCCTCACGGCAGCCAGCTGCGTGGAGTCGCCCAATTCGAGCAGCGCCACCGCGACCCAGGCTTGCAGCCAATCGTTGCCGGCGCCTTGCGCGGCGATCTGCGCGAGGGGCGTCCGCCCGCGGGCCGCGGGCATCGCAGCGAGTTCGCGCACAATCTGCGGCCGCAGATCCGGCTTGGTATCTTCGCTCGCCCGCCGTGCGGTGACCGCCTCGATCGCCCAAGCGAGCGATTCGGAATCACCGGCTTCGAGGAGCGACGGCAACACGCGCAGCGTCTCCTCGGAGTCCTTCGACCGCAACGCCCGGCGCAGTTGCTCGGCCGCAGACGCATCATGAAAGCCGATCGCCAGCGCCGCCTCGGCCGCGTGCACCACCCGCGGATCCTTGCGCCAGCCCGCCAGGCGCTTCACGTCGCCCACGATCGTCGGATCCCGTGTCCGGCCCAGTCCGGTCGCGGCATCGGCGAAATACACAGCGTTTTCGTCGCCGGCGGCATAACGGCGCAAACGGACCAGCGCCTCCCCGCGTTGTTGCGCGTCGAGTTGGCCCTCCCCGACGAGTTCGCCCAGACCCCGCAGGGCCGCGCCCCGCAGCGCAACCGTGCCGCGCTCGGGCCCGGCACCCTTCCGCTGGGGAGCCGCCATCCCCATGACGCTCATGAATGAAATCTGCTCAGCGTTATCGGCCATCCACAACAGCAGGGTCGCCGCCCGCCGGGGCCCCATGGCGAGGATGCCGTTGAGCGCGGCGTCGTTCATCCATTCCGCCGTGACGATCTGGATGCAGTTCATGTAGAACCGTCCCGCCGATTGCGCGTCGCCCATCTTCACCATCGCGCGCGCCGCCTCGACGCCGCGAATCCAGGGATCGGCCATCCCTTGGATCGCTTCCTCATGCACCCCCTGAATCTGCCGCTGGGTGACGTGCTGCTGGCCCACGTCCGAGAAACCCGCGCTCTGCGCCAGCAGGCCCATGGTCATCTTGGTCTTGTTGGCGCTCTGCATGGCTTCGTCGGTGACCTGCTGCGTGGCCTTGCCCTGACCCATACTCGAGAGCCCGTTGAAGATCACCGAGAGCGCGTCCGTCTGGCGACGCAACGAGGCTTTCAGCTGCTCGGCGGCGCGGGCGGCGACCTCCGGCGGCAGTCGATCCGACGCCTGCTCCATGAAAAAAGTGGCGGCTACCGGATTGTTGGTCTTGGCGAGCGTCCCGCTGTCGAGCAGCGTCGTCAGGGAGTCGCCGCGGGCGCCCGCCGCCGTCGCCGCCAGCAACGAGACTGCGATCAGCCGGAGGGACTTCGTTCGGGCGCGAAAACGTGGGCAGCGCAAGGCGGGGGGCATCGACTGAAGCAGGCTCCGTCCTATAATCAGCTTTCTCCGGATGGCAAATGGCGCGGCCACCCGACCCCGCGTCCGGGCAATCGCGGCGAAAAAAAGGACCGCAGGCCGGTGCCTGCGGTCCGGAAGCTCCGCGGAGAAAACGCCGC
>DATIWI010000103.1:0-22056 GCA_035519475.1 Opitutaceae bacterium | reverse complement strand
GCCACGTTACCGAGCCCGGAAACGCTCGACAGAATTGAACTCGCAGCCGACTGCACCGAGCCGATCACGCTACCCATGCTGCCGGTCGAGTCCGCCAGGAAGAACACGTCGACTGTGGCACTCGTTGGTGAGCCCGCGCTGACCGTGACGGTCTTGTCGACCGTGACGCTGCCTCCGACTGCGACCGTGGCTGAGACATTGGTCGGCGAAATGCTATCCGCCAACCCGATTGCCGTCGACACGCAGAGCATGCCTCCGGCGGCTAGTAACGTAGCGATCCTGCTCATGGACTGATTCTCCTTGTTGATTCGGGGACTAACTAGGCAGCGGCATCCGAGTCGCCACCGGTGTCTGTTGGGGTAAATTAGCGCGAATACTGCATTTAATTAGCTAATTTTATGCCACAACTGAATGGCAGCCATCTACTACGCACCAACATATTGATATCGATACTCTTGTAAGCACGCTAAAGATTTGATCAGCTGACCGCCTACGCGTCCGGGCTCGGCGGATTGTTGCGTTTCCCGACGCCGCAGAGCCGATCGCTGGGGCGTTATTATTTAAAATGCTTTATTGCAATTACTTGTGTGCTACACAAGGTCTGTAAGGAAGCCCGACAATGACGGTTTCCTCCGGCTTCATTGTTGCCATCTTGCACGTCGTAAATAACTTCCGCGGCGGCAAGCTCTTTGGCATCGCCTTCTATCCTGCCGCGGCAAGATTCTGCCCTACCTTGGGATGGAACGCCAAAGGGGTGAGTAAGGACGCCCAAATCCGTGATGGCGTGACTGGAATCCGGTCGCTCGGCGCCAACGCTTCAAACGCCAGCCGCCCAATGGTGACGCTGGAACTTGGTCGGCACTAGAGGTGTTCTAGACCACCTTCAGAGCGATTTCCAAGCCCTCGGGCTCAGCCAACGGTCGGCAGGTGTTGCAGCGCCTCGGCGATTTTCTCCTCCGGGTGTTCGTAGTCCTCGAGCTTTCCCGCGAGATGGTCGTCGTAGGCGGACATGTCGAAGTGACCGTGGCCGCTGTAATTGAAAACGATGCACTTGCCGTCGTCTTTGCGGGCCTCGTCGATGGCGGCCCGGATCGCATGCGAAGTCTCGGGCGCGGGGATGAAGCCCTCGGTGCGGGCAAACTGCAGGGCGGCTTCGAACACCGCGTTTTGGGTGTAGGCCTTCGCCTCCATGAAGCCGAGCTTGGTCAGCAGCGCGATAATGGGCGCGGTACCGTGGTAACGCAGGCCGCCGGCATGAATGCCTTCCGGAACAAACGTGTGCCCCAGCGTGTACATCTTCACGAGCGGCGCCAGCTTGGCGGTGTCGCCGTAGTCATAGGCGTACAAACCCTTGGTCAGGGACGGGCAGGCGGAAGGCTCGACCGCGATGAGCCGCAGGCCGGGGTTGGCCAGCTTTTCCGGGATGAACGGCAGGCTGAAGCCGCCGAAATTGCTGCCCCCGCCGACACAGCCGATGAGCACGTCGGGCCTTTCGCCGATGAGCTCGAGCTGCCGCTTCGTTTCCAGACCGATGACGGTCTGATGCAGCAAGACATGGTTGAGCACGCTGCCCAGGGAGTACTTCGCATCGTCATGCGTGGCGGCGTCCTCCACGGCCTCGGAGATCGCGATGCCGAGGCTGCCGGGCGACTTGGGATCGGCGGCCAGGATGGCGCGGCCGGCCTTCGTATGCCGGGAGGGCGAGGCGTAAACCTTGCCGCCCCAAATGTGCATGAGCGAGCGGCGATACGGCTTCTGGTGGTAACTGGATTTCACCATGTAGATGGTGCACTCGAGGCCGAAGACCTGGCAGGCGAACGCGAGTGCCGAGCCCCACTGACCGGCGCCGGTTTCGGTACAGATACGCCGCACCCCGGCGCGTTTGTTGTAGTAGGCCTGGGCGAGGGCGGTGTTCAGCTTGTGGCTGCCGGCGGGGCTCACGCTCTCGTTCTTGAAATAAATCCGACACGACGTCTTCAGCGCCTTTTCGAGGCGGGTGGCGCGCACGAGCGGCGTGGGGCGCCAGATCTTGTACAGTTCGCGGATCTCCTCGGGCACCGGGATCCAGCGCTCCGGGCTCATCTCCTGCTCGATGAGCGCCATGGGAAAAAGCGGCGCGAGCACGTCCGGGGTCAGCGGCTGGCCGGTACCCGGATGCAGCGGCGGCGGCAGCGGCTGGGGCAGGTCGGCGAGGACATTGTACCAGGCGGCGGGAATGTCGGTGAGGGGCAGATTGACGCGTTCCTTGTCCATAAAGGCCCCATCGCTAGGCGAATGTCCCGAAGGAATCCATCCTTTTTCCCACCGGCCGCCGTCACGCGGATGGCCGGCCGCAGCCGGCGTCCGTGGGATCAACGCACGCGCGCCGCGTTCCACTCCAGCTTCCCGGGAGCGCCACCGTCCGTGGCCGGGATCTCCACGGTGCCTTTGAGGGTATCGCCGTCCAACCGCCCCCGATACCTGATCACAGACTTGTTGCCGTCGAACTCACGCACCACACTGAACGTGATTGTGCCATCCTTGAAGGCGGCGTCGCTGATCAGGGCCTCGCCCAGTCGCCCCGAATGCCGACCGGTGAGCTGGCCATCCTTTAGTTCGAGCCGGAGCGTGACGGGGACAACGTCTCCATGGGGCATCGTGAGGCTCCATTTCCAGAGGCCCGAGGGGTCGGCCGCCATCGGCGCCGCCGCCCCGGGGCCGCCCGCGCGCTTGAGTGTCACCTCCGCCGTCTTTCCCTCCGCGAAGATGACCTTCATGGTGATTGTGTCGCCGGATACCCTGCCCTGGTGATCGATGGAGCTGCCATCGGCGTCGACGACGAAGGAAAACTCGTCGCCCTTGATCCTGCCCTCGGACACGGCCAAGTCGCCGTTGGGCGTCTCAACGCTGCCGCTCAATTTGTCTCCTTCCGCCTTGAAGTTGAAGGCGAGGTGCATGTCTTCGCCCTCCGGACTCTTCATCGTGCCCTCCCAACGGCCATCGATCGCGGCTCCGCGGCCGGCGGCCGCCCCAGCGATGACGCACAGCGCTGAGAAAAGTACTCTGCAAATCATGGATCCTCAGGGATGGGGTTGCGGTTCGCCGGAGCCAATGACTTCGCGGCCAAACCCCCCAAAGGCGCTGGCAGCGTCCGCTGTGCGTACGGTGGCGGACGCACCGACCGGAGCGAGCAAAATCCTCCCCGCACGCGGATTTCGGATGACATCGGCGGATCCGTCACGGATATTCCCGCCCATGAACCGCTCCTGGTTGCTTTTCGCCGCTTGCTGGTGCGCCACGATCCCGGCCTTGGCCGCCGACAGCGATCTGATCGTTCCCCTTTGGGCCGGCGGCGCCCCCGGCACTCCCCCGGGGACCACCGAACAGGAAATCTACGAACCGGCGACGCCGGAGCGCAACTACAGCCGGCTGACCCGGATTCACAATCCCTCCCTCATCGTGTATCTCCCTCCGGCGAAGATCGCCACGGGCGCGGCCGTGGTCGTCTGCCCCGGGGGCGCCCATCGCTTCCTCGCGATCGATCACGAGGGATACGACGTCGGCCGCTGGCTCGCGCGCATTGGAGTGGCGGGCTTCGTTCTCAAGTACCGTCTCGCCCACACCGAGGGCTATCCCTACACCATCGACACCTCGGTCGGCGATGCCCTGCGCGCCGTCCGCGTGGTGCGCAGCCGCAGCGCCGAGTGGCGCCTTGATCCGGCGCGCGTCGGCATCATGGGATTCTCCGCGGGAGGCGAGTTGGCCGCGCTGGCGGCGGTGGCGGAAATCGCGCCCACCCCCGATGCGGTCGATCCGGTGGACCGCCTGAGTTCCCGCCCGGACTTCCAGATCCTGGTCTATCCCGGCGGGCCGTTGGTGACCGCGCTGCACGTGCCGGCCGCCGCTCCCCCCGCCTTTCTGGCGTGTTCCTATGACGATCAGGGCTCGGCCGCGCTGGTCGCCCAGCTCTTCCTCAAATTCAGGGAGGCGGCGGTCCCCGCCGAGCTGCACATCTACGCGCGGGGTGGGCACGGTTTCGGCCTGCGCCCCACCCCGCTGCCGGTGGGCAGCTGGACCGCGCGCGTGCAGGACTGGATGGCGGACCAAAATCTCCTGCGCCTGCCGTGACGGGCCGCGCGGTCGCGCCGCCGGGCGCGGCCCACCTGATGTCGGCGACACGGAATCGCGAAAGGACCGCCGGCGCCGCCCTGGCACTTTGGCTTGGCGCGACCGATAATACCGCCAAGACTTACCCCTTCCCTCTGTTGAGCGCCGCCGCCTCCGGCCGGCTCTCACCGCGCCCCCGGCCGCGATTTTTCCGGTCCGGCGCTTTCCAGTCCACGCTTGCTTCACCCACGCCTTCGGCATGCAACCCACCAACGAAAACCCCTTCTGTGCGGCGAAGTTCGGCGCAATGCCCGACACCGGAACACCCTGCACCGCCGCCATCCAGCAGGCGATCGATGCGGCCGCGGCGGCGCGCGGTGGCGTGGTCACGTTTGCGAAGGGGCGCTATCTGACCGGCGCCCTTTTCGTGAAATCGCATGTCGAGCTGCACCTCGATGAGGGCGTGGAGTTGGTGGGGGTGCAGGACGACGACGCCTATCCGGAAATCTGGTCGCGCGTGGCCGGCATCGAGATGCGCTGGCCGAGCGCCTTGATCAACGTGTGCGAACAGACCGCGGTCCGGATCACCGGCCCCGGCCTCATCAACGGACAGGGCGAGTTTTGGTGGAACAAGTACTGGGGGCCCGACGAGCATGGCGGCATGCTGAAGGAGTATGAGGCGAAGGGACTGCGTTGGGCCGCCGACTACGACTGCCGGCGCCCCCGCCTCATCCTGGTCTACAAATCGACCAACGTGTTGCTCGGACAACTCCAGCTGCGGCGGTCGCCGTTCTGGACCGTCCACATCTGTTATTCGCAGAACGTCACCATCGACGGCATCGTCATCCGCGAAAACCTCGGGCCGAGTTCCGACGGCATCGACATTGATTCCTCCTCCGATGTCCTCGTCCAGCGGTGTGACATCGACTGCAACGACGACGCGCTGTGCATCAAGGCTGGGCGCGACGCCGACGGCCTGCGGGTGAACCGGCCGACCGAGAACGTGGTGATGCGCGATTGCGTGGTGCATGCGGGGCACGGCCTGTTCACGATCGGGAGCGAGACCTCCGGAGGCGTGCGCAACGTCGAGGTCAGCCACATGAAAGCGTTGGGCACGTGGATCGGCGTCAGTTTCAAATCCGCCCGGACGCGGGGCGGCGTCGTGGAGGGCATCCGGATCCATGACATCGAGATGGTCGGCGTTCCCCGCCCCTTCCGTTTCACGCTGAACTGGCTGCCCAGCTACAGCTATCCGCAGCTGCCGAAGGACTGGCAGGGGGACGTGCCCGAGCACTGGAGGGTGCTCACGCAGCCGGTGCTGCCGCCCGAGCGCGGCATTCCGGAATTCCGTCGCATCTCCTTCCGCAACATCACCGTGAAGGACGGGCCGCGCGCGGCGCAGGGCGCCCCCTCGTCGTCCGTGATGATGCACACGCCGGATGTGTTGAACTCGCTCGCCTTTGACATCGAGGCGCATCCCGATAAGCCCATGCGCCGGCTGGTCTGGGAGAACGTCACCATCGACGCCGGCCGCGCCGGCGCGATCGCCCACGCCCGGGACTGGACCATGACCAACGTCGCCGTGCGCACGCCGGACGGGACGCCGGTGCGGATGGAGAACTGCACCAACGTGCCCATGCCGAAACTTGAGCGCACGCCGCCGGCGGGGCAGCCTGCCCCAGCATCATGAGACCCCGCCGGATCCCCCGCCTGCTGTGGACGCTAGCCGCGAGCCTTGCCCTCGGGGCCGCGCCCAGAGTCAGCGCCGGGGATTACACCGGCGACCGCCCGCGCCAGACCACGATTTCAATCGCGGGCGACGAGTTCTGCATCAATGGCCAGCCGACCTATCGCGGCCGAGCCTGGCGGGGCCGCAAGATCGAGGGCCTGCTTTTCAACGCGCGGCTGGTGCAGGGCATCTTTGATGACCTCAACCCCGCGACCGTTCGCCGTTGGGCGTACCCCGACACCGGTCAATGGGATCCGGAACGCAACACGCGGGAATTCCTGGCGGCGATGCCCGCCTGGCGGGCGCATGGCCTGCTCGCCTTCACGATCAATCTCCAGGGCGGATCGCCCGAGGGCTACGTCAAGGAGCAGCCGTGGCGCAATTCCGCCATCGCGGCCGACGGCACCGTGCGCCCGGAATACCTGCTCCGTCTGGAGCGTATTCTCGACCGGGCGGATGAACTCGGCATGGTGGTGATCCTTGGAATCTTCTATTTCGGCCAGGATGAATACTTGCAGGACGAAGCCGCTGTGATCCGCGCCACGGACAGCGCCATCGCGTGGCTGTTTGCGCGCGGCTATCGCCACGTGCTCATCGAGATCAATAACGAATGCAACGTCCGGTATGACCACGCCATTCTCCAGCCCGCGCGCGTGCCTGAATTGATCGAGCGCGTGAAGGCAATCCGGCACGGCGGGTGGCGCTTCCTGGTCGGGACCTCCTATGGCGGCGGCACGATCCCACACGAGAACGTGGTGCGCGTCGCGGATTTCCTGCTCCTCCACGGCAACGGCGTGTCGGATCCCGCACGCATCGCCAGCATGGTGCAGCAGACCCGCGCCGTGCCCGGCTGGACGCCCAAGCCGGTCCTGTTCAATGAGGACGACCATTACGACTTCGAACGCCCGGTGAACAACTGCACCGCGGCGGTCGGCGAATACGCGTCGTGGGGCTATTACGACCAGGGCGCCAACAACTACCGGGACGGCTTCCAGTCACCGCCGGTGAACTGGACGGCGAATACGGATCGCAAGCGGGCGTTCTTCCAGTTGGTGGCGGAAATCACCGGCAGCGAGGCGCCCTCCGCCAGTCAATCCTCCGCCCCCGGCGGAAACTAGCATTTGCCCATCGAACCGGTTTCGTGCAATGCTGTGAGCCACGCTGACCGGCTGTCGGTGCGGAACCCAGGAACCACATGAGCACCCTCCATGAGTCCATCGAAGTCTACGTGGACGAGGACGGAAATGTCTGCATCGCCCATGTCGACATGAGCGAGGATTGCTTCGTCGCGATTCCTCCGGAGCATGTCGACATCCTGATCAACTGGCTTCAGGCGAAGCGGGCGGAGGCGATTCGCTATCGGGAGGCGCTGCCGGGCTCGAAACCGGAGAACTGACGGCGGCCGGCGAAGCACGGCAGCATCCCGTCGCTGGCGCGATTGCGCGATGGTCGCGGAGAACGCGCGTCCGTGGCGCCGACGCCAGTCGAGCCCAATTGGGCGCATCCGTGCCGGCGCGCCCAGCCGCGATGTCGGACCGCGCCTTTTGGGATTTGTTTTCTGCGGCAACTTCAGCGATCCCTAACCCGACATGCCTGCCGTGCCGAACTCGCCGCCCGCGGGGTTGTCCGCCGCTTCGAGACCCGCAGCGGCCACCTGGCGGTGCAACCGCGCCGCTGTCGTCCTGCAGGCAGTCCTGATCCTGGTTGCCGGCTGGTTTGTCTATTCCCCCGCGCTGCAAGGCGACTGGCTGTGGGATGACGACCGGGAAGTGACCCAGAATCCCCTGCTGCGCGACGCCGGCGGCCTTGCCCGAATCTGGGGCGAGGCCTCCAGTTCGGATTATTTCCCGCTCAAATCGACCGTGCAGTGGATCGAGTGGCATCTATGGCAGGACCGCCCGACCGGCTATCACATCGTCAGCGTCGGGCTTCATCTGCTCAGCGCGCTGCTCCTCTGGCGCCTGCTGCAGAAGCTGGGGATCCGCCTCGCCTGGGTGGGCGGGCTGCTCTTCGCCATCCATCCCCTCGCGGTGGAGTCGGTGGCTTGGATCGCCGAGCAGAAGAACGCCCTGTCGCTGCCGCCGCTGTTGCTGGCCATGTGCGCCTATCTCGACTTCGACGACCGGCATCGCGGGCGCGATCTCGTCCGCGCGGCCGGTTGGTTTCTCGCAGCCATGTTGTGCAAGACGTCGGTTGTGATGTTTCCGCTGATCATCCTGCTGCATGCCGGGTGGAAGCGCGGCACCATCGGAAGGCGGGATCTTGCGGCCAGCGCCCCTTTTTTCGCCATCTCCTTTGGTCTCGGGTTGGTCACGCTGTGGTTCCAGCATCATCACGCCATTGGCGACTGGACCATCCCGGTCGGAGGCCCTTCCGTTCGTCTGGCGCGCGCCGGCCTGGCGCTCAGCTTCTATTTCCTGAAGTGTCTGGTCCCGGTCGGACTGCTTCCGCTGTATCCGCGCTGGGCGGTGGATCCGCCCGGGCTCGTCCAATTTGTCCCCTGGCTGCTTTGGGCCGGCACCGGTTTCTGGCTCTGGCGCCGACAGGGGGAAGCGTGGGCCCGAGCCGGCTGGTTCGGCCTCGGCAGTTTTGCCGTCAATCTGGCTCCCGTGCTGGGTTTCGTGGCCATGGCCTACATGCGTTACAGCTGGGTGGCCGATCATTTTGCCTACCTTTCGCTCGTCAGCCTCGCCGGGCTGACCGCCGCCGGCACTAGCGCAATCTATCCGCGGCTCACCGGCGCCGGCCGGCCCCTTGGCCTCGCCGCCGCGGGCGGCATCGGGCTGGCGCTGGTCCTGACGAGCCACGGCTACGCCCGCGTCTTTCGCAACGAGGAAGCGCTGTGGAGCTACACGCTGTCGCGCAACCCGCAGGCCTGGGCGGCCCACTACAATCTGGGCACGGCGCTGGCCCGCGCCGGGAAGTGGGAGGATGCTCGCGGGCGCTTTGACCAGGCCCTCGGCCTCAAGCCCGATTTTGCCGACGCCCAGAACAATCTCGCCGTGGCGCTGCTGCACCTCGGCCGGGAGCAGGAGGCGTTCGCCCACGTCCAGCAGGCGCTCGTCCTCAGGCCGGATTATCCCGACGCCCAAGTCAACCTGGGCAATATCCTCGCCCGGATGGGCCGCCTCGATGAAGCGGCGGCTCACTACGCCCGGGCGCTGCAGAACGATCCCGGATTCACCGCGGCTGACGTCAACTGGGGCAACGCACTGGCGCGCGCCGGTCGAATCGCCGAGGCGATCGATCATTACCAGCGGGCGCTGCGCGGCGCGCCCCGTTCGGCCGTCGCGCATTTCGATTTTGGCGCCACCCTCGCCGAGCACGGCCGGCTGGCGGAAGCCCTCGACCACTATGCGCAGGCGGCGGGCATCGAGCCCGGCAATGCGGAGTACCACAATGCCCTCGGAACCGTGCTTGCGCAGCTCGCCCGCGCCGACGAAGCCCTGGCGCACCTTGACCAGGCGTTGCGGATTAATCCCGAGTATGCCGAAGCGCACTGCAATCGAGGCAATGTGCTGGTCCAGCTGGACCGGATCAGCGAAGCGATCTCTGAATATGAGCGCGCCTTGCAGCTCGATCCCCGTCTCACGGAGGCCGCCGACAACCTCGCCTTGGCCCGGCGGCACGCCGCCCCTTGAGCCTTCCTTCCGACGAGGCGACCGGCAGCGTTGCGGATGACTTGCCCGCCGCCCCCTGCCCGGCCTGCTCCAACCCGATTGCGGATCCGGCCTTATCAGTCCGACTTCTCCATGGATTGTGATTTGGGAATACCCCAACGGGGGCGCGACGTTCCCTTGTCACTTCCGGCGCGGCCGCCAGACTTATTCCCTGTCCCTCTGGCGAATGAAACGAGCTTCCCCGCAGAAGGGTTCGCCTGCCCGCGGTGTCCCCGGCGCCGTCGCGGCTGCGGGCGTTTCGCGCCGCGATTTCCTGAAAAGCCTGGGGACGACGGCCATTTCCGCCGCGGCGATGAGCGCCGGAGGCGTGGCCGCCGGGTTGGAACAGACGGGCACCGAACGCGTCTACGGTCCCGGCCCGGTGCCCGTGATCCTTTCGATCAACGGCGAGAAGCGGATCTTCCAGCTCGAGCCGCGGGTCACCCTGCTCGAGGCGCTGCGCGACCAGGCCGGTCTGACCGGCGCCAAGGAGCCCTGCGATCGCGCCACCTGCGGTGGCTGCACCGTGCTGCTCGACGACCTGCCGGTGTACGCCTGCTCGCTGCTCGCGATTGAGGCGCAGGGCGCCGAGATCACCACCATCGAGGGTCTCGCCAAGGACGGCCGGCTCACGAAGCTGCAGCAGGCCTTCGTGGCGAAGGACGGCCTGCAGTGCGGCTACTGCACCCCCGGCATGGTGATGACCCTGACCGCGCTGCTTCGCCGCAATCCCCATCCCACCGAGGCCGAGGTGCGCAAAGCCTGCTCCGGCAATCTCTGCCGCTGCGGATCCTATCCCCGCATCTTCGCCGCCGCGCTCGAGACGGGCGGCGCGAAGGCCACTTCCAGACTCGAAGTCATCACTCTGCACGACCATGCCGTGGCCTAGCGCCAGCAAGCATCTCGGGAAGCCGACCCCGCGCTTGGACGGTCCCGCCAAAGTGGCGGGCCGCGCCAAATACACGACCGACGTCGCGCCGGCCGGGGTCCTCTACGGCGCGATCCTCCGCTCCCGATGGCCGGCAGCCCGCATCCGATCCATCAACGTGGAAAAAGCCCGCACGGCGCCGGGCATCCGCGCGGCGCTCGCCGTGCCCGGTGAGTTCGTCGTACACTTCTACGGGCAGGAACTGGCGGCCGTCGCCGGCGTCACCCGGCAGGCGGCGCTGGATGCATTGAGCTTGATCGAGGTCGACGCGTCGCCGCTTCCTTTCGTGGTCAACGAGCTCGAGGCGATCCAGCCCGATGCTCCCCGCGTCGTGCCCGAGCGGGCCAACCTCCTGCCGGCGGAAACCGCGGCAACCGGTGACGTCGCGGCCGCTTTCGCCGCTGCGGCCGCCGTCGTGGAAGACACCTTCACGACGCAGGTCGAGATCCACCATCCGCTCGAGCCGCACGGCGACATCGTGGTGCCCGAGGGTGACGAATACACGGCGTGGTGTTCGACCCAAGGCGTGTTCGATTCACGCAACGACGTCGCGAACATTCTCGGCGTGCCGCAGAACAAGGTCCGCGTGATCTGCGAGCACATGGGCGGCGGGTTCGGATCCAAGATCGAGACCTGGGGGAATCGCGGCCTCTGCGCGTGGCTGGCGAAGGTCGCTGGCGCGCCGGTGAAGCTTATCCTGACCCGCTTTGAGCAGGCGCTGTCCGTGGGCAACCGGCCATCTTCGTTCCAGAAGCTCAAGCTCGCCGCCGACGCCTCGGGGAAGCTCACGGCGTTTGAGATGACCCTCTTCGGCACCGGCGGACCGGTCGTCGATCCCGCGGATCCGGGGGGAGGCGTCGTGTTCGTGCCCGCGCCCTACATCTACCCCGCGCCCAACACCCGGGTGAAGAAATCCAAGCTGGCGGTGAACGCCGGGCGCGGCACCTGGATGCGGGCGCCGGGCCATCCGGTCGCCTCGTTCGGCATGGAGAGCATCCTCGACGAGCTCGCGGTGAAGCTGGGGATGGATCCGGTGGAGATCCGGGTGTTGAATGACCCGCACGAGATCCGCCGGAAGGAATACCGGATGGCCGCCGCGCGATTCGGGTGGAAGGACAAATACCGCACACCCGGTTCGTCGCCCGGACCCCTGAAACGGGGCGTGGGCTGCGCGGGCGCCGGCTGGATGAGCGGCGGCGAAGGGACCCAGGCCGAGGTGCAGGTGAATTCCGATGGCACGGTGGAGGTGCGCTGCGGGACCCAGGATCTCGGCACCGGCTCGCGCACGGTGGTGGCGGTCGTCGCCGCGGAAATGCTCGGTCTCGAGCCGGCGCAGATCACCGTGCGCGTGGGCGACACCCGCCTGCCGCCATCCGGCCTGAGCGGAGGCAGCGCCACCACCGCCTCCGTCGGCCCGGCGATCTACGACGCGTGCGAAAAGACGCTGGCGGAATTGAAGAAGCTCAGCGGGGTCGACGATCCGCGTGGCGCGCGTTGGCTCGAGGCCTGCGCCAAGATCGGTCCCAATTCGCTCGTCGTCGCCGGCCGCTGGCGCGAGGGCCTGTCGACCGGCGGTGCCGGCGGCGTGCAATTTGCCGAGGTGGAGGTGGACACCGACACGGGCTTCGTGAAGGTCCGGAAGATTCTGTGCGTGCAAGACGTCGGGACGGTGGTGAACAAGCTCACGTGCGAGAGCCAGCTCAACGGCGGCATCATCATGGGCATGGGGTATGCGCTGTACGAACAGCGGATCATGGATTCCCGCAGCGGCGTGGTCCTTAACCCCAATTTCGAGACCTACAAACTGACCGGCGCCGCCGACATTCCCGAAATCGACCTCCTCCTCCTCGACATGCCGGAGCGGGGCATCATCGGCGTGGGTGAACCGGCCACGGTCCCGACCGCGGCGGCGATCGCCAACGCCGTCGCCAATGCCCTCGGCGTGCGGGTGACGAGCCTCCCCATCACGCCGGACAAAGTGCTCGCGGCGCTCGGCAAGTTGCCCGCGGGAGCGGGCGCCGGCGCCGGGGACGCCGTGCTCGAGCAGGCGTTCACCCGCGTCGCCCAGGCTCCCGCGACGCCCGCGACTCCATTCTTCACCGGCCGGCGGGGCCGGGCCTACGCATGAAGCCCTTCGCCTACGTCATCGCGCAGACACCGGAATCCGCGGTCGAATTGGTCCGCAACCAGGGCCGCTTCATCGCCGGCGGCATCGACCTGCTCGGCGAACTCAAGGAGCACCTCGCCGAGCCGAAGACGCTCGTGAACGTGAAGATGCTCCCGCACACGCAGGAGATCGCCGCGGCGGCCGACAAATGGGTGATCGGGGCCAACGTCACCCTGGCCGCCCTGGCCGCGCACCCGGAATTGCAGCGCATCTTTCCCGGCGTGGCCGAGGCCGCCGGGGAGGTCGGTTCGCCGCAGATGCGCAATGTCGCGACGCTGGGCGGCAATCTCGCCCAGCATTCCCGTTGCTGGTACTACCGGCACCGCGACGTCCGCTGTCTGAAAAAGGGCGGCGCGACCTGTTACGCCCGCGAGGGCGAGAACAAGTACCACTGCCTCTTCAGCGGCGCGACCTGTGTCAGCCCGGTCGTGTCGAACCTGGCCACCGTCCTGACCGCGCTGGGCGGGACCGTGGTCGTGCAGCGCGGGGCGAAGGCCGAGACGCTCTCGATGCCCCAGCTCTACGCCTCGGCCTGGGAGAGCGCGCGGGCCCACAATTCGCTGAAAACCACCGACCTGATTCTCCGGGTCGAGATCCCGGTGGCGGCCGGCGGGCGAAGCGCCTACGTCCAGATGGGGGAGAAGAGCGACTTCGACTGGGCGCTGGTCAGCTGTGCCGCCGCGGCGCGGATTGACGGCAAGACGCTGCGGGGCGCCCGGGTGGTCCTCGGCGCGGTGGCGCCAATCCCGTGGCAAGTCGACGATGCCAACCAGTTCCTCGAGGGAAAGGAGCCGACGGACGCCGTGATGAACGGGGCCGCCGATCTCATTCTCAAGGACGCCGAACCGCTGGCCCACAACGCCTACAAGGTGCCGCTGGCGCGCGCGCTCATCCGCCGCACGCTGGCCAGGCTCGTCGCCTGAACTCGATCGCGCCGGATCCGCTGGCGACCGCCCGCGGACATGGCCTCGCCGCACCCGATCCGGCGGGAGCTTGAAAACCCGGCCGAATCGGCATGGCGTGGAGGCAGCATGATGCCGCCAGCGGCCGCCCCCGTGACTGCGCCGACCGACGATGAACCGCTGTGGAGCGGAAGAAGTCGTCTGTTCGTCCTGTTCGGCGGCATGCTGCTCGCGCTGGCCGCACTGGCCGCCTACGGCAACAGCTTTCACGGTCCTTTCATTTTTGATGACCGGTCCTCGATCGTGGAGAATCCGACCATCCGGCGGCTCTGGCCGGTCACGGCGGCGCTGTCGCCGCCGCGCGGAGAGGGCCTGACAGTCAGCGGCCGGCCGGTGCTGAACTTCTCCTTCGCCCTCAATTACGCCGTCAGCGGCGACGCGGTCTGGAGCTATCACGCGCTGAATTTGGCGATCCATCTGCTGGCGGGGTTGACCCTGTTCGGCGTCGTGCGGCGGACCCTTCGACTTCGCTCAGGGCAGGCGCCGGCGAATGTAGGGCGGGGTCGCCCGACTCCGCTTGGTTCCAGAACGGCCGCATTCGGTGATGCCGCTTTACCATCGAACGCCACCTTCCTCGCGTTCGCGATTGCCCTCCTCTGGCTGCTGCACCCGTTGCAGACGGAATCCGTGACCTACATCGTCCAGCGGGCGGAATCACTGATGGGGCTGTTCTACCTGCTGACGCTCTACTGCTTCATCCGCGCCGCGGAGTGGATGCGAGCGAACCACGGGCGAGGCCGATCGCGCCCCGCGGCGTGGCAGGCGTGTTCGGTGGTTTGTTGCCTGCTGGGCATGGCCACCAAGGAGGTGATGGTCTCGGCCCCGCTCATCGTATTCCTGTACGACCGCACCTTCGTGAGCGGCGGTTTCGCCGCGGCCTGGCGGCGGCACTGGCGCCTGTACCTCGGGCTGGCTGCGACCTGGCTGCTGCTCGCCCATTTGGTGATCTCGACCGGCGGACGCGGGCAAACCGCCGGCTTCGGCACGGACGTGCCGTGGTGGGCCTACGCGCTGACGCAGTGCCGGGCGATCGTGCTCTATTTCCGGCTGGCGGCCTGGCCGCATCCCTTGATCCTCGACTATGGGACGAAAGTGGTACGGGAGTTCGTCCCCGTGGCGCCACAGGCGGTCCTGCTCGCCCTGCTGGTGGCCGGGACGCTGGTCGCCGTGTGGCGCCGGCCAGCCCTGGGCTTCCTCGGCACCTGGTTCTTTGCCCTCCTGGCACCGAGTTCGAGCGTCGTGCCGGTGGCCACGCAGACGATGGCCGCGCACCGCGTCTACCTGCCGCTGGCCGCGGTGATTGCGCTCGCCGTTTTGGCCGCCCAGCGGTGGGCCGGAAGGCGAAGCTGGCTGCTCTTCGTGGGTCTGGCGGGCGGCCTCGGCTGGCTGACCGGCCACCGCAATCACGAGTACCGCAGCGAGATCGCCATCTGGAGCGCGCCGGCCGCTGAACCGGGGAGTTCGCGCGCCCGCTGCAGCCTTGGCATCGCGCTGGTCAATGCCGGCCGACTGACCGAGGCCGAGGCCGAGTTTGGCGAGGCGCTGCGCCTGGAGCCCGACAACGCCGAGGCGCATGCCGGCTTGGGCGGCGTGCTTGCGCAGCGCGGCGATCTCGCGGCCGCCGTGGCGCACGACGAGGCGGCCGTGCGCCTCGACCCGGGTTTGGCGGTGGCGCACAACAACCTGAGCAACGCCCTGATCGGTCTGGGGCGCGTGGCGGACGCCATCGCCGAAGGCACCAAGGCGGTGCAACTCGATCCGCTTGAGCCGCGCGCCCACTACAATCTGGCCTACGCCCTGCTCCAAGGCGGCCGAGCCGCCGAGGCCATCGGGGGCTTCCAGGAGGCGCTGCGGCTGCAGCTCGACTCCGCCGACCTGCACTACAACCTGGGCAACGCACTGATTCAGAGCGGACGCATCGCGGAGGCGATTCCCGAGTTCGAGGCGGCGGTGCAACGCGCGCCGGATCTGGCCCCCGCGCACGGCAATCTGGCCAACGCCCTTTCGCAGGTGGGCCGGCTGCCCGAAGCGGTCGCCCAGTACGAGCAGGCGCTGCGGCTGACGCCGGCCGACGCCGACATGCATTTCAATCTGGGAATGGCCCTGCGCCGGCTCGGAAGGACCGCCGCCGCCCGGCGTGAATTCGAGGAGGTCCTGCGCCTGCGACCGGAGGATGCCGAGGCCCGGGACGCCCTGCGCTCGCCGTCAGCGCCGTGAACCCCGATCGCCCTTGGCCCAACATGCGAGCCCCCGGGACACACCGGCCCTGGCGCCGCCGCCCGCTGCCGGGGCCTGCGCGGCGCGCTGACTCGCCCTGGCGCGCGAAGAGAACCGCATGCTGACACCGCTCACCACCGGGCCCGCCGCATCAGATTTCCCAAACGCTCGGCCTGGGCGCGCACGCCGCCTGGCGTTGCTGGCGGCGGCTCTGCTCGCCCTCGGCGGCCTGGCCGCATACCAGCACAGCTTCGGGGGACCATTCATCTACGACGATGCACCGTCGATCGTGGAGAATCCGACGATCCGGCATCTGTGGCCACTCACCTTGCCGCTGTCGCCTCCGCGCGGCACGGGCGTGACGGTGAACGGCCGGCCGGTGTTGAACCTATCCCTCGCGATCAATTACGCCCTGAGCGGCGACGCGGTCTGGAGTTATCACGCGCTGAATCTGGCGGTCCACCTGCTGGCGGGATTGACCCTGTTCGGCATCATTCGGCGGACGCTGGTGCGGATGGGGCGGGTCGTCCCTAACCTGCCGGGGGCTGCTGCAAATGGATCGAATCGGCGCGTTCGGGATAACGCGCCCTACCTCCCTGAAGTGGGCGACGTTGACTGGGTCGCCCTCGCCATCGCCGTGCTGTGGACCGTGCATCCGCTGCAGACCGAGTCCGTGACCTACGTCGTGCAGCGGGCGGAATCGCTGATGGGCCTCTTCTACCTGCTGACACTCTACTGCTTCATCCGCGCCGCGGACTGTCATCGAACGAATGGCAGATCCGGGCGTGGGCGCGAGATTATCTGGCAGGTGTGCTCAGTGGTTTGCTGTCTACTGGGGATGGCGACCAAGGAGGTGATGGTCACGGCGCCGGTGATGGTGCTCCTGTACGATCGCACCTTCGCGAGCGGCGGTTTCGCCGCGGCTTGGCGGCGGCATTGGCGCCTGTACCTCGGGCTGGCTGCGACCTGGTTGCTGCTCGCGTTCCTCGTGGCCGGCACGGGCGGCAACCGGGGTGGCTCGGTCGGCTTCGGCGTAGGCGTTTCCTGGTGGGCCTATGCGCTGACGCAGTTCCCGGCGATCGCGCGTTATCTCCTGCTTGCTCTCTGGCCGCATCCGCTCGTGTTCGACTACGGCAGCTTCTGGGTCAAGCACGCCAGCGAGGCGGCGGGTCCAATGCTGGTGGTCGGGGCGGTGATTGCCGGCACTGCGGCCGCCCTGTGGCGTCGCCCCGCGCTGGGGTTCGCCGGCGCCTGGTTTCTCGGCATCCTCGCGCCAACCTCCTTGGTTCCGGGAACGACGCAGATGGTGGTCGAACATCGCACCTACCTGCCCCTCGCGGCCATCGTCGCAGTCGCCGGCGTCGGGATCCAGTCCCTTGCCGGCCGCCGCGGCCTGATCGCGCTGGGGGCGCTGGCCGCCGCCCTGGGCTGGCTGACCTTTCAGCGCAATGCCGATTACCGCTCAGCGCTGGCCATCTGGAGCGATACCGCGGCGAAGCGGCCGGACAACGGACTGGTCCAGAATAATCTGGGCAATGCGCTGTTGGCGGCGGGGCGCGTGCCGGACGCGATCGATCACTTCGAGCTGGCTCGGCGGATCGATCCCGCCGACGCAAAGGCCTGCAACAACCTCGGCAATGCCTTGCTCCGCGCCGGTCGCGTAAACGAGGCGCTCAACCGGTGCGCGGAGGCGGTGCGTCTCGATCCAGATATGGCGGCAGCGCACTATAACCTGGGCTACGCCCTGCTGCAGACCGGCCGGGTGCCCGACGCGATCCGCGAATTTGAGGAGGCACTGCGGCTTGGTCTCGATACCGCCGATCTGCACTACAATCTGGGCAACGCCCTGATTCAGACCAACCGCATCACCGAGGCGATTCCGCAGTTTGCAGCGGCCGTGCAACGCGCGCCCGGCCTGGCGCCGGCGCACGGCAATTTGGCCAATGCGTTGTCACAGGTGGGCCGCTTGCCCGAGGCGATCGCTCAATATGAGCAAGCGCTACGCCTGAAGCCGGCCGATGCCGATATGCATTTCAACTTCGGCACGGCCCTCGGCCGGCTTGGACAGACGGCAGAAGCCCGGCGGGAGTTCCAAGCCGTCCTGCGTTTGCGCCCTGATGACGCCGAAGCGCGGCGCGAACTGGCCCGCCTGCCTGGCGTTCGCTGAACAGTTGGCCCGGCCGCATCGGGGTGGGCAGTTGTGCGGTCAGACCAGAGAAAAGGCGGCTGCGCGAACGCAGCCGCCTTGAGAGGGAAACTCTGGAGCGCGTCGATCAGAACTTCACGCGCAATCCCGTCTGGATCTGCCAGCGGGAGACCGGCTGATCGTTGGCCACGGTCTTGACCGCATCGACCAACGACGGGCTGTAGACGTAGACCCACTGTCCTGCACCGCTGTTGGCGGCGGAATCGAAGGTGGCACCCACGACTCCGCGGCGGTAGGCAAAGTCCACCTCCTGCAGAATGCCCCAGCGATCGTTGAAGAGGTTCGCGATGTTAAGCACGTTGAAGAAGAGGTCGGTCTTCACCTTCTTCCAGATCTTGACTTCCTGGTCGATCTTCAGGTCAACGGTCTGGATCCACGGCATGAACTCGCTGTTGCGGGGAACCGTCTTGCCGAGGTAATTCTTCAGGTTCGTGCCGTTGACGAAGGCAAAGAAGGCGTCGCGGGTGCTGGCCTCCGTCGCGCTCGGCGTGGCGCCGGCGGTCGCCGTCCAACGCACCTTCGGATCCGTCGAGTCGTACGGCACATAGAGGAGGTCGTTAAAGGCGAAGCCGTCGCCGTTGGCGTCACCGCGGAACACCCATGAATAGGGGCGGCCCGTGCGGCCTTCGTAGACGACCGACACGGTGGTCGGAGCGTCCTTGAATAACTCGGCCCGGTAGGTGAACGTCACGACAAGCCGGTCCTTGATGCTGTAATTCGCCAGCGACGCCACATCCTCGTTCGGGTTGAAGACCGCACGGAGGTTGTAGTTGGACGACGCGGTCGAGGAGGTCATCGGGCTGACCTCGGTCGCGTGGGTGCGCGTGTAGGAGACCGACGCCGCCCAGTTGTGCTTCAGCGGCCGGGTGAGGGCCGCGGTGAACGACGTGCCATCGCCCTTCTTCGTGTTCGCAAGATAAAACACGTCAGCGAAAGTGGTGACGCGGCGCCGGCCGGCGGTGTTGGTCGAGGGGTAAGTGACTCCATTGATCGTGCCCGTCGGTGTAATTGTGCCGGCGTAGCGAGTGCGACCATCAGGCAGCGTCGCGGGACCGCTCGTGGCCTCCTGGTAATTCAGGAAGAGCGTATTGAGAGCATCCTGTGTCTTGAACTGGTCGTACTCCACCGAGGCAATCCAGCCGCCCCACGGCAGCGTGTGGTCGATCGCGATATTGCCCTTCCAGAGCGAGGGCTGCCGGAAGTGGGGACTGGTGATGTTGATGTTGGGGGCCGGCGGCGTGCCCGCGGGAACCGGCTGGTTGTTCACGTCCGCGGAGAACGTGACCGCCGGATTGTTCGTCGTGACGTTGCCGAGGGCGCCCGCATTGGAATAGGCATTGGAGATCCACACGGCCGGGTTCTTACCCTGGAAGAGCCCGATGCCGCCACGCACCTGCGTCTTGCGGCCAAAGCAATTCGGCTCGTAGATGAAGCCGACGCGGGGCCCAATCGTGTAATTGCCGCTGTTGGTTGTGTCGTTGCGCATCCCAAAGGCGTCCGTGAAGGCCTGGCTGAAGGGCGGCTTCGCGGGAATGTACGGATAATCGAGGCGCACGCCGGCCATCAGGCTGAACTGGCTGTTGGGTTTCCACAGGTCCTGGATGAAAGCGCCGTAGGCCGTGTATTTCCAATAGGCAAAGGCATCGGCGAGGGTGTAACCCGTGAACGGCTTGGCCAGGACATACTGGCTGATCACCGTGCCGCCTTCCCAGTTGGCCACGTTGGAGAACGTGTAGTTGCCAAATACATTCTGGGCGAATTTGTTGGTGTACTTCGTCTGATCCGACTCGCCCCCCACGGTGAGCGTGTGATTACCGATGGAATACTCACCGGTGATGGCGCCGTTGGTTTCCTTCGTGGTGATGAAGTTCACCTGACGGGAGTTTTCGGTGCCGAGGAAGACGTTGCCGTTGGCGCTGGCCCCGGTGTCAAGGCGGATGCCCGACACGCCTTGAATCTGCACCGAGGGGAAGGGGGTGCCGTTGTTCTTGGGGGAGCCGTCGTACGTGGTGTAGGAAATGAATGCTTCGGTGCGGAAGTCCGGAGACCACTGGCTGAACAACTGCGCGGTATAGGACTCCGTGTTGCGCGGCTGCTGGAACCAGTAATTGCTGAAGGAGGTGGTCGTCGTGCCCGTGAAATTGGAGCTGCTGATCGCGGGCTCCTGGCCATGGTTGCGCCGGTAGGTCAGGCTGAGGCGGTGCTTGTCGGTGATGTTCCAGTCGAGCTTGCCCAGCGTGGTCCGCTGCTTGGAGTAGCTGATGGCGTCGAACGAACCTGGAACGTATCCCAGCGCCTGGGCGCGGGCGAGAATGCGCGCAACCTGGTCGGCGTTGGGGACAAAGTTCTGCGCCGGTGGCGCGGATGACCGCATGAATTCGTCGTAGGCGAGGAAGAAGAAGACCTTGTCCTTGATGACCGGTCCGCCGAGGGTGTAGGTGTAGGTGTTCTCCTTGAACACCTCCCGCGCCTGGTTGACGGGATTCTTGGCGCGCCAATTCTGGCCGGTGTACTGGGTCGTGGCGCTGCCGTGGAATTCGTTCGTGCCGGATTTGATGATGGCGTTGACCAGCGCACCCGTGAAACCGGCGCGGCGGACGTCATAGGGTGTGAGGCTGATGTCCAGCGATTCGATCGCCTCGAGCGGGATCGGGCTGCGGAGCGACGAGAAGCCGTTGCCGTTGAGGCCGAACGGGTCGATCGCCTGCACGCCGTCGATGAGGAACGAGTTGTAACGGAGATTTTGGCCCTGGGCGCTCATCTGCCCGCCCTGGTCGAGCGACATGATGGTGATGCGCGAGTCGAGCGTCGCGATGTCCTGGATGTTGTTGCGCACGGTGGGCACCGAGGTCACCTGGGCGCCGTCGAGGCTGATCCCCGTGCCAATCTTGCCCGCGCCAAACGTCACATCGCGCTCGGCCTGGACGTTGAACGCCTCCATCTGCACCACTTCGGCCGTGAGCGAGAAATTCAGTTCCTGGCTCGATCCCAGATCGAGATAGATATCATGACGGGATTCCGGCTGATGACCGGGCGAGGTGACCGTGACGGTGTAGGGGCCGCCGACACGCAAGCCCGAGAGCGTGTACTGGCCGTTGGAGCGCGCGCTCGTGCTCGCGTGCGTGCCGGAAGGTTCATGCACCGCCGACACGGCAGCACCACCCAGGGGTGCGCCCTGTTTGTCGGTGATGAAGCCGTTCATGCCGGACGATGTGATGCCTTGAGCGAACGCGGAGGTGCCGAGCGTCATGGTAAGCGCGGCGACTCCCGCGGCGAGGAGGTGCTGCAGGATTGATTTTTGCATTGGTGTCTAGAGCTGGAGCTCTGGCTAGGAGGAGGGCAAACGAAGGACGCCTAAGGCATCCCGATCTTCGTGTTGCGTGCGAGCGAAGTCCTCACCATCGCGCAAGTCAAGTGCCCAAAGTTCACAATGCGTCGCCGTCACGCGAACGTTGCGCGATCGTGACGCGCGGAGCGCAAAGTTATTCACAACGCCGGCATCAGCCGCCCGCGCGGCGACGTGCGCACGAAGCCGGCGGCGGCAATCTTGGCGCGGCGGGCAATCCGGCGCCGGGCCCGAAAACAGAAAGGCCCGAGGCTCCTGTTGGGAGCGCTCGGGCCATGACCCGGCAACAACCTACTCTCGCGGGACCTATCGTCCTACTACCATTGGCGGCTGAGGGCTTAACGGCCGTGTTCGGGATGGGAACGGGTGGGACCCCTCGCCTGTGGTCACCGGGAAGCGGAGCCCCGCCACAGGGGCGGGGCAAGCGATGGAAAGATTCAGGGTCTGCAAGGAGGTGAAATAAACGCCCGGAACACAGAGGCTGCATAAACCGGCAAGGTCATTAGTAGCAGTAAGCTGAACGCGTTACCGCGCTTGCACTTCTGCCCTATCAACCAGGTGGTCTACCTGGACCTTGCACCGTCTTGCGACGGATTGAGACCTTATCTTGGAACGGGCTTGGCGCTTAGATGCTTTCAGCGCTTATCCCTTCCGGACATAGCTACCCGGCGCTGCCGCTGATGCGACAACCGGAACACCAGAGGTCCGTCATTCTCGGTCCTCTCGTACTAGAGAATGAACCCCTCAAGTCTCAAA
>DATIWI010000102.1:0-36968 GCA_035519475.1 Opitutaceae bacterium | reverse complement strand
GCTTACGCCAAGGGCGCACGCGTAAAGCCCGATTCCGAACACCGCATGCGTCGCGAGGCTCTTCAGCCTGGCCTGCCCGGGATGGGGCGTTCTGGAGGCGGCAAGGCCGAGGCCGAACGACGGCTGCAGGACAAAGAACGGGAACACGACGGTGCCAACGCCATAGAGCAGCGCAGGCAGCAAGGTCGGTCGCGCCAGCCAGTCAGCGGAGGTGAGAACAACGAGCCCCAGCGCCAAGAAGACGCCGATCGTATAGTGGGCAATCCAGCCCACCATGCCCTCGAAGGTCTTCGGTGGCGCGGCGGCGATGCTCGCATGCCGGAAAGTACCCGCCGGCATGTGGCAAAGCCAGCGCCCGAGCAGGCGGTAGCTCAGCGACGCGATGCCGAACACACGCTTCAGGAAAAGATGCCAGAGGTCCAGGACGAGCGTCGCGCCAATACCGACGACCACCGACCTGACGACGTCGTGTGTTTCAATGCTCACTGTCGATCGTGGCGGGAAGGCTGCGGTCTGGCTTCTGCGCCGGGGAGGCAGGCGGGAACTCGTAGCGCTGCTGGTCAGGCGCCATGGCGGGGCGGAGTACTTTGGGCTTGAGGCAGCGCGCGGCTCAGAACGGACCGGACGAACTCCATCTTGGCTAGCGAGTAGCGTTCCTGCGATTCCAAAGTGAGTCCATCGTGCCCGGCCGCGAGCGTTCGCTTGAGCGCGGCGTACTCCGCGGCCACGGCGGGGTTCCGACGGAGGTAGTCGCGGAAGGCGAGGTGGGCGCGTTCCTGCTCGGACCCGCGGACGCACAGATGCACGTGGTGGGTGCCAGGCCAGCCTGCCGGTCGCTTGAAGAAGGGGTAAACGCGATCGAATTCGCCGAGGGGAAAGTGCGTGTAGCCCAGTTCGGCGAGCCGCGTGCAGTAGAGATCCCGCGGCTCCAGCGACGCGACCGAGATCTGGATGTCGATGACCGGTTTCGCCGCCAGACCGGGTACGGACGTCGAGCCGACGTGCTCGATTCGAAGGGCAAGGTGGCCGAGGGCATCGTGGATGCGCACGGCCTCGGCCGAGAATTCGGCGGGCCAGGCGGGATCGTAAGGGGCGATGACGATCACCGTGGGCGGTGCACCGAAAAGGGCCGCTGGCTTATCGAGTCGGCCCTAGTACCAGGCAAATAGCTCATTGGAGAATAACGGCAGGAATCGGGCCAACCGGTCGGCTGTGGCTGACGGGATGATTGCCAGCAGGGAAACAACAAAGACAAAGGCTGCGACCCATCGCCACCGTGGGCGCGCTGCCGCGAGGTTCCACGCGAGCAATCCGACCAGCGCAAGCAGCAATAGGGGCCACGCCATTCCGATCATTCCGACGATCCGATTCCCGGTGAACGGCTGAAAGAGCAATCCGGCAACGAGAAATCCGACGCCAAACAGCGGCTCCCAAACGACGTTCCTGAAGTGCCCGTCAAGGCACAGCAGCGAGAACACGCCGGCCTGCGCGGCGCCCATCACCACCAGCATCGCCACCGCAGTTCGACCGGAAGGCCTCATGTGGAGCCGGACGTAAACGTTGAGCCACGCTGAGCGGAATGGGGGACCGAGTCGAGCGCGAGAATCTCACGGGTGGACCAAGGCGTGTCGGCAGAATGTCCTGGTCAGGAACCCTCCGCGGGCCGGCGCGACTATGGCAGTTTCAACGGAATTGTAGCCGATTCTGGGTAGGGCGGGACCGCCGGGCCCGCCGGGAAACCCCGCGGCGCGCCCAGCCGCCATCGCCCAAGCTGCTCCGGCGGCGTCGAAATAGCACTTTCCCTCCTTGGCCATCGCCCAGACGTCGCGAACCTCGCGCTTGACCGGTGGCACCTTCTCATCGGCGTCCTTCTGCAAGGTCACTTCCGTGAGCCGGCGCAGAGCGCGATTCACCTTCCGCTTGTCGTATTTCTCGCTGGCGGCGGCAGTCACGCCCGGATCGATCGCTTTCGCGTGGACCGGCTCATGAGGAGCTCATCCTGATGCCAAAGAACACCTGGGTTCACCCGTCTGCTGAAGCAGGCGAAGCCCGCTGTTGCCGGTCGGGTGCAACGATGGGTTCAAGCGTTGTGTGCCGGCTTGCGCGCCATACGACTCTCTGGGTCAACCGTCATCACGGCACATCAACAAAGATGACATTGCCAGTACGCTTGATATCTAGCCCGGCTTGCTGCGCTATGAGATCGAGTGCTTGATCCCAGGGAACGTCTCTGAGCTTCAGCGAAACCGTACCTTTGACAGACTTGCTGACGATCACATTCTTGCTGGTGAAGTCGCCAATAACCTGGAGCAGTGCGTGGACGTCCACATCCTGGAAGTTCAGCGAAAGCCTCTCTCCGGTGTACTGGACTGAGTCTGTCGCAGCCAGAGGAGCGATTCGAACCAGCGGAACCGACAAGATCAATGTCGCACCGTTTCTGGCAATGCGAACGGTCTGCGGGCGGTAGCCTTCCCGCGAGACAAGGAACTCGTTCGGACCATCGGGCAGAGGCATTCCTTGGTAGAACTTTGCGGGGTCTTGCCCGACACCAATTGTCGCGTCGGTGGGACTAGGCTCAACGCGAACCGCAAACTTCATCGCAGCTTCATCGCGGACGATCTTCTGCCCGCTCCACGAGACGACGGCCCGAAAGGCGCCGACACCAGCGAGAAATGCACCGACGATGGCCCCGAGGAACCAGGGAAGTGGATGAGCTTCAATCGCCTCGCGAAACCTAGACATTCTGCGGACCTCCTGGCAGCTATATGACGGCTGACCTATTGCTATTGAACGCGAGCGCCACGTCTGAAACTCGTCAGGCCTCGGCTTGCTCGTCTCGGTTGGGCCGCACAATGCGGAGATCGCAGCGTGCAGCCGCTCGGGCGGCGCGACGGGCCGACGCGCCAAGCTGTCCTTCCGCTCATCACGGGTTCATCTGATCCAGTTCCGCCGCGAGGGTCGTGAGCGCCTCGACCTGCACCGCGGTCGATGACGCCGATTCCGCGGCGCGTGCCTTGGCCAGCTTGGCGAGGTCCGGCAGCCGGACCTGCAAGGCCGGCATCTGCTTGCCCAGGTTCATCTGACCGAGGCTCTTGGCCAGCTCCTGCGTGGTGGCGGCCGCCTCCGTCTCGGCGGCGGCGGCCCGTTCGAGCACGGCCTTGGCGCCGGCCACCGCCCGCTTCAGGTGCGCCACCATGTCCGGGCTCAGCGCCAGCGCGGTCGGGGGCCCGGCGGCCGCGGCGCCGGGCAGGTCGGGCACCAGAACGAGGGTGCCGGCGGGCACCTTCTTGACGTCCCGCAAGTGCGGGTTGGCCTGCAAGAGGGCTGCCTGGGCCTGCTTGGTCCGCTCGGCGGCGTTGCGGCCCTTGAAGTCGAACGCGCGGCGGGTGAGGTCCGCGACGTTGGTGTCGTGTGCGGCGGTGATGAATCTCATGGAAGAATTCTCCGATTGGGCCCCGGGGCGCGCCTACACGGCCACGACGTTGAGCGGCCCCCACGGCGTGGCCGCGAGGGAGGCGCCGTTGACCAGGATTTGTCCGCTGCTGATGTTGCCGAGCGCGGTGAAGGGGCCGGTGTCGGGCAACTGCAGCAGCAGGGCCGGCGCGCTGGCCGGACCCTCGAGGTAATTGGCGCTGGCGATGGCGGCGCCGACCTGCGCGAGCGCGACCGGCTGGCCCGCGGCCACCCCGGCCACCGCCGCGGTCAGGAAGCAGCGATTGGTGCTGAAGGTAAAGGCGCCGCCGGCGGCCACGTTGAGCACCGGGGCCGCGCCGTAGCTCTCCAGCACGTTGCCGTGCAAGCCGACGAGCTCCTTGCCGCGCGGCAGCGCCAGCAGCTTGTCGACGACGATGGCGATGACCGAGTCCTTGGCCGCCACGAAGGCGAGGTTGGGGCTGACCACGAGGACGCCCCCGGCCGGCGGCGCGCCCACGCGCACCGCGAACCAGCGGGAGGCCCCCGGGCTCGCGGGCGCCACCAGGGCGCGGCGCACGGTGTTGTCGGTGATGTCGAGGCGCGCGAACGTGCCGAGGCATTCGATGCCCGCCGAGTCCTGGAGAAAATCGGTCGCCGGGCCCACGTTGACCACCTCGTTGCCGGCGATCCGCCCCGAGCCGATGTTGACCATTTGGATGCCGGCGCGGCGCGGGCTCTGCGCGGCCGCGGCCCCGACGCCCGCAACCGCGTTGCCGACCACCTCGGCGCGGAGCGTGTTGACCACCCGGAGGCCGACCACGGCCGTGTTGGCGTCGTTCGCCGTCGCCGCGAGGTTGAGCAACTGGTTGTTCTCGACGGTCATCTGGCCCGCGAGGCTCTTGTCGTCCATGACGATGCCGCCGGCGCCCACGGCCTCGATGAAGTTGTTCTTGATCATCGCGGACCGCACGATGCCGCCGACCACGTGGATGCCGTTGCCGGCCATGCCGAGGACGCGGTTGTTAAGGAGCTGGCAGCGATCGAGGCCGGTCTTGTCGAACCCGGCGGTGAGGATGATGCCGTCGCCGCCCTGGCCGGCGGTCGGCGGGGCGATGTTGTTGCTCTCCACGCGGGCATCGTCCGTGCCGATGACGATGCCATGGCCGGACGGGTGGAGGTCGTTGCCGCGCACGTCGAGGCTGGAGCCGGGCGGGACAAAGCCGAGCATGATAATGGCGCCCTGGGAGCAGCCGACGATCAGGTTTCCGGCCAGCCGCGTCTGGAAGGTGTGCACGCACACGCCGTCGAAGGCGATGCCGCGCTGGGCGCACTGCAGGGTGTTGTCCTCGATCACGAGATCGGCGGTGAGCAGGGGCGGGGGCGCCGCCGCGGCCGGCGCGGCCGCCTTGGCCCGCGCCCGAAGCGACGGCTTCGGACCCACGACCGGCGCCGCCGCCAGCCGGCTGATGCCGACCGGGCTGACGAGCAGGTTTTCGCGGATTAGCACGCCGACGAGCGTGCCCCCGAGAGCGATGGCCGTGGTGGCAAGCTCGTTCGCGCCGCCGCGCGCGACGAGGCAGCGCTGGATGGTCACCGCGGAGGAGTCATGCACTGCCACCGCCGGGCTCGCGGTACCAACCGGAGCGGCGATGGCGAGGGCGAGTTCCTCGATCGTGACGCCGTTCGACGCCTCGATCAGCACCGCAGCGCCGGCGCCGGTGTAGTTCAGGATGGTCTGGGCGCTGTGTCCGCGGAGGCGGAGAGATTTCGCGCCCGTGATGTTCAGGGCGCTTTCGCCCAGATTGTAGGTGCCCACGTCGAGGCAGATCGTGCCACCGGCGGCCTTCACCTGGTCGATGGCGTGCTGGATGGTCAGCGCCCCCTGGTTGTGGGAGGCGGCCGTGACGCAGACGGTGCAATCGCAGCTCGCCCCGCCGGAATCGGGCGGCCAGAAGACCCGGCAATCGGTCGGCGGGTTCGGGAAAGTGACGAGCGCCAGCCGGCCATAATGGTGGTGGATCCCGCGCGGCGGCGCCTGGTCGAGTTCCTCGACCGATGCATCCGCCGTCCGAGCGGCGAACTGCCAGTAGTCGCCGACGCGGTACGCGCCGCTGGCCGGCGTGTCGAAGGTGATCTGCACACCATCCTCGAGGACAATCGACGTGCCCGCCGCCGGCACGGGGATCAGGCCGGAACTGCCGGGCGCGTCCAGGTCCACCAGGAGATGCCCGTCGGTGTCGCTGACCTTGCCCTGCTGGTCCCACCGCCGGATCCGCGTGTGCCGCGTGGGGTCGGTGTTGCCCTGGCCGTCGGTCGGGAACTGCCCCGCCGGCAGCGGACTCGTCAGCGTGATGATCTGCGTCGCGTCCGCCACGTCCTGGATCTGGCGGATCAAGCCGGGCTGCCGAGCGAACTCCTGCCAATCGTCCGTGATCTCGATCCAGTCGCCGACGCTGAACCGGAGAGTGGCGTCGCGCCCGACCCGCGCCACGGTCAGCTTGTCGAGCGCGGGAATGGCGCTGACGCTGGTGGCGACGGATGCGTTGTCGCGCGACCACTTGAACGTGGCGGCGCCCTTCTTGCCGCCATCGTGGATCTCGACACGATAGAGGCGGTTCTCGAGGCCGCGGTAGCCGCCGCTCGGCGGGATCACACACGGATCCTGGTCGGCCGCTACTCCGACCGCGGTGGAACTCAGCCGTCCGTCGGAGGGGCCGATGATGTCGAGCCAGCCCGGGATGTCGGCGTCCGCGGTGTTGCACGCGACGTTGGTTCCGACGTTGGGCAGGACGCGCACCTGCCAGACCGTCTGCGTGCGCGTGGCGGTGTCGACGCCAACCGCCTTTTCGACCAGGTCGGCGTTCTCGAGGTAAGTCACCTCGCGTTTCCACACGTCGAGGTACACAAGGTGCGGCCCGCCCTCGGCTGGCGCGGGGTCCGCCGCCGGGTTGGGCTCGTAAGGCTGCTCATTGTAGGGCACGGCCAGCGTGCCGCGCTGCTCGCCCAGCACCGGGTCGAACTCGAGCGGCGCCTTCCCGTGGTTCTCGGCCAGGAGGCCGTCGACGTAGATGCGCCCACGGCCGATGGTGAGACCGGTGCCCGACACCTGGATCTTGAAGCCGTCGGGCGTCTCCTTCGGCACCACGCCTTCGCCGATGATGTCGGTCGTCTCGGCGCGCAACCGCCGGTCGAGGAGGGCGACCAGCTCGTTCCAGTCCGCGTCCAGCTGCACGCGGCCCTGCTGCATCAGCACGCCGCTGTAGTCCCGCTGCGGATCGAAGGTTTTGCGACTGTAGTCACCACTCATGGTCCGTCTCCTGGTTGATATTCACGTCACGTAGAAAATGCCGGCCTCGAGGCCGAAGCGCAGGTACTCCGCCAGCCGCACCCGCAGGTTGGTTTCGCGCTGTGGCTGGTACAGCTCGTGGAAGGCGCCCATCTCCGCCTCGTCGTCCGCGCCGGTGCGGATCTCCGTCGCGGTGCGCCGCGCGAGCTGGCCGTAGCCGGGGTCGCCGTAGCGGCGCGAGGTGAACTGGGGTCGCACGCGCAAGGCGTCGCTCGCGTCTGTCGGCTGGCAGCGGAACCGCCGCGGCACTGCCGACGTCAGCGGCAGGTAGCAGAAACGCACGCAGCCGTCCTGGCGTTTTTCGGAGACCACGTCGGCGAGGAAGATGCTGTTGGACGCCAGCAGGAGGTCCAGCGTGTGCACCGTGCCGAGGACCGTGCTGTCGGCGATCTGCAGTGTGCCGCCGGCATCGGTGCCGTTGGCGGCGGCGAAGGCCGCGGCGGTGTCGTCGGTCGCGTCCACGATGCTGTCCGTGATCGCCACCTGCGCGCGCGCGTGCACGCGCAGCGGACCGACGATGCAGTGGTCGATCTCGATGGTCACGTCCGGCAGGTTCGCGATCAGGCTCGGACTGGCGGAGGGCACCAGGGTGCAGTGCCGCAGGCGCAGCCGGCGGAGGTTGCCGCCGACCACCAGCGTGCCGCCATCGATGAGCAGGCCGTTGAGGGTGACCTCGGCATCGGCGCCGCCGGTGACGTTGAAATCGCCGCCGAGCACGATGGTCGGCCGGTGTTCGTTGGCGGCGCGCAGCTCGATGCGCTGGCCGGCGTTGACGTCGATCGCCAGCGTCTCGCTGTACCGCCCGCAGTCCGAGATCTCCGCCACGCCGCCCGCCTTGATCAGGTCCAGGGCCGCCTGGATGGTGGCGTGGGGCGCGGGGATCTTCTCCACCGGCGCGAGCAGCGGATCGAACGTGGCGGCGCGGTCGTAGCCGCCGCCGCCCAGGGCGTCGCTGAATCCGTAGTGGAAGGTCACCACCGGCGGATCGGTCTGCGGGTCGCCGAACGCGAGCCGCCCCAGCACCGGATCCACCGCGATCTTGCCCGGCGGCGGCACGTGCACCCAGCCGGAGAGGTCGCAGACCATGAGCTTGGTCTGGTCGGTGACACCCTGGAGGAAGAGGCTCTTGCCGGGGCCGTAATACTGGGGCAGGTGGGCGTCCAGCACGCGCCGGCTGATCGGCGCCGGCACGTTGATGGGCTCGGCCAGATGGGTCACCTCGTCCTCGGTGACGGGGTTGGTGAACAGCGGCTCGTCGTAGCCGAGGGGATGGAACAGGAAGCGGTGGGCATCGAGCGCGAAGGCCGGCGCCTCCCGGAGCGGGAAGGCCGCGAGGCGCCAGAGGTGGATGCCGATGTTGGGGATGTTGTGCTTGCCCAGGCCGGCGGCGATGTGCCGCACGTCAACCGTGTGCGCCACGGTGTCGAACGGGCCGTCGATCTTCTCCAGCGGCTCCCACTGGCGCAGGTCCGGCGCGTACCACTGGTTCGGGCGGAGGTGATTCGGCGTCCACTGCGTCCAGCCCAGGAGCAGGAAATACTCGACCACCCGCGCGTTCCAGCCGGTGACGTCGCGGGCGAGCTGCTCGAGCATCGCCGCCGTGCCCTTGCGGCGGCGGAAGCCGATCGTGTGGGCGACCTCGGCGCGCTGGCTGCCGATCTTCGGCACCACGTTGTGAAGGGTGTGGTAGCCGATGAGGTCGCCGATGTACGGCACCACCCACTCGGCGCAGGTCTCGATGAACTGGTCGTCGTAAAGCTGGGCCAGGTCCTCCTCGAGCACGCCCACCTGGTCGGCGATGATCGCGAGCAGCTGTTGCAGCGGCTCGCCCTGATCGGCGTCGCGCAGGCGGTAGATCGCGGGCAGGAGTTCGTAGAGGCGTTGCGCGTCGAAGCTCATGGCATCACCCCCAGTTCCTCGAGTGGCGCTGGATCCAGCGTCAGCAGCTCGGCAGCGGCGACGCTGCCGTCCTCCAGCGTGCCGGGCAGCGCCGCCAGCAGGCGCGCATTGAGCAGCGACAGCGCGCCGAAATGGAACACGGTTCCCTTCTTCACCAGCAGGATGGGCGGCGACGCCGCGGGATGCAGCGCGATGAGTTCATCGGCGCGGTAGAGCTTGTCCACCGTCACCGCCACCACGCCCGGCACCGCCTGGACGGCCGCGATCACCTCGCTCAGCATCACGGGCTGGCCGAACGCGCGCGCGGCAAAGGAGAACTGCGCCCGCAGGGCCTGCTCGACCGCCGCCAGCACCAGGCTCGTCTGGTAGGCGGGATCGACCTTCACCTTGCCGGCGAAGCGGAAGTAGGCGGGCCGGTACGACTGCACGCGCAGGCTGACAAACGGGTCGCCCGCAGCCTGCAGCGCCTCCAGCAGGTGGCGGTACGTGGCGCTGTCCGGCGCGATGGCGGCGCCGTCCGGGCCGGCCACGGTGACGAACACCCGCTGCATCTGGCCGTCCCACGTCCAGGTCGCGAGCGCCTTGGCGACGCCGGCGAAGGCGCGGGCGAAATCCTCGTAATCCTGCAGCGAGACTGTGCGGTCGAGCGTGAGCACCGTCAGCGGCGCGTTCGTGCGCGCATCGTCGAGGGACTCGCGGTCCTGCGCGCCGGTCGCCGCCTCCGGGTTGAGGACGGACTTCACCCCCAGCGGGCGGCTCAGCAGGAGGCTGAGCTGGCCGGCCTTCACCAGGCCCTCGGTCCCGATCCCCTTGCGGTAGATCGCGCGCACGTTGTCCTGCCCGGTCGGCAGGCGCGCGCCGGTCACCCCATCGCCAAACTCCACCGTCGTCACGCCGTCGTCGCCCGTCCGGGTGACGTAGACGTGCTCCTGGGGCCCGCGGCCGTACAGGCTCGGCACCTCTTGCCAGAGCAGGTCGTTGACCCGCACCGCCAGCGTCGAGGCGGCGCCGCTGGGCGTTGCGGCGCTGACATAGGTCAGCGGCGGTTGCTTCAGCGCAAACTGCTGGTAAGCCCGGCTCGCGTCGCCGCTGCCAAGGATTTCCTGCACAGTCTCGCCGTGGGTCGCCGGGGCGACGTTGGCGTTGAGCGCAAAGCTGGCGCGGGTGTAGCTGTTCGCGAGCGGCGGTGTCACCGTCAGCACGGTGCCGTCCACGCTGCTGACGGCGACGACCTCGCTGATGGCGGCGCCCGTCGCGCTGTCCTGACCGGAGGCGACCAGCCACTGGCCCTTGACCAGACCGGTTGGTGCGGGCGCGAGCGCCACGGTCGCGCCGGTGATCGCGCCGGTGATCGGCGACTCGGCCATCTCGAGGAACTCGCTCTGCGCAAAGACCATCGTCCCCCGCAGGTTCGCGCCGCCGAAGCTCGCCAGGTTCTCCGTCGTGTCGAGCGCGCACGTCGTCACCTTGCCCGCGAGGGTGAAACCGGTCCGCGCCGACTCGACCGCGCTGGTGACGCGGTAGAGTTCGGTGTAGTCGGGCCGCGCGAGCACGAGCCAGCTCTGCGCCAGGATGCCGGGATAGGTCGTGTCGAGATCGATTGATTGGGCGGCGAGCGTGAAGGTCCAGTCGGCGGTGGCCGATTGCCCGGAGAAATGGACCAGCGTCTGGTCCGAGAGGCTCGCCGGCTGCGGGGCGTTATAGCCAAAGAGCGCGGCGCGCTGGCGCAGCGCGTAGACTTTGGGATTCGCGGCCGGTCGGACGAAGTGCGGCGTGGTGGTGCCGAGGCCGGTCTCCCATTCCACGTAGGTGCGCTTGGCGTCGAAGTCCGGCTTCACCACGGTCACGCGGCGGAAATCCCAGTTCTCGTTGCCCGGGTCGGCCTCGCGCTCCGCGCCCACCAGCAGGATGGCGTCGCCCGGCTTGAGGTTGGTGCTGGTGCCCTTGAGGTAGACGTGGGTGTCGCCGAACTGCGGCACGAACACCTGCGTCATCTGCGGCGTGAGCGCGTTCCAGGCAACGCGGGCGTCGATGTCCGCGATGGTCTCGAACGTCTGCGGCTTTTCGTTGGGCCCGGGAATGCTCTGGACCTTGGTGCCCGCGGGGACGGGCGTCTCCGCCGGTGCGCCGGGCGAGGTGTCGAGTGAGAAGGCCAGGAACGTGCTCGCCGCCACTCCGGGGCGCAGCTCGTAACCGATCAGCCGCGCCAGTTCGAGCAGGGAGCGGCGTTCGGTCGCGGTCCGGAGGTAGGATTCGTTGGCGATGCGCTCCTGGTAGAATGTCAGGACGTCCGCCATCGTGGCGGCGGCGTCGAGCAGCGCGATGGAGGCGTCGTCGTCGTCCCGCGTCTTCAGCCGCTGCAGCGCCGGCCGCGTGAGGTCGGACAGCGCGGCCAGCATGCTCTGCTTGAACCGGCTCTGGGTGCCGACGCGATAGGCCACGGCCGACAGTCCGGGCCGGTTGGTGACCTCGACGGGGGTCTGGGCGGTGACGCCCGCGCAGCAGCCGCAATCGTTGGTCGGGGTGCTCATTTGCCGCCTCCCACCGTGAGGGTGAACACGCCGCGCTCGGCGAAATTCGGATCGTTGTCGCAACGGGCGATCTCCAGGCGCGCCATGGGCAGGAAGCCGTCGACCAACGGCTTGGGATCGGGCTGGCCGAGGCGCTGGAAGGTCGTGATCTGGACCGAGGCCACGCCGGGCACGGCCTGCGCCGCGGCGTAGAGCGGGCTGAGGTACACCGTCTGCCCAAAAGTGAAATTGTCCGGATGAAACACGCCGCGCCGGCCGTCCGGGAGAACCTGGTTGCTGAAGACCTCGAGCAGGGCCGCCTTGACGTCGCTGCGGAAGTAGTCGGGCTCCGCGCAGACGAACATGGCGATCTCCAGCGACACGAGCTGCGGCCCGTCGACCTCCAGGTCGTAGCCCGCCATGCGGTACCGCTCGACCAGCTGCCGGAGGCTGACCTTGAAGGGATCATCGACCGGCAGTCCGCCGAGGCGGTCTGCGGTGAGGAACACGGTGTGCCAGCTGCCCGTCCACCGGAAGGTCGCCGCGGCCCGCTGCACGCGCGGATCGCGCTCGGTCACGTCGGCGTAGTCGGCCTCGGTCACCGCCCGCTCCTGCGTGCGAAAGGCGGCGGGGGCGCGCTGCCGGACGTCCTCGATTGACTCCCCCTCGACGCCGCCCTGCGCCGGCAGCGGATTCCGCACGAGCGTGACGGCCGAGAGGCTGGTGACGATGTGCGCGAGCGCCTCGGCCCCGACGTTGCCGGCCGCGCCGTTGCCCACGCGGTAGGTCGCGGTGAAGGCGGTGAGGGGCTCGGGCCGCTGGCCGAGCTGGTCGTCGCCGAAGCGGAGAGAGGCGGAGCCGTCGGTGTCGATCTCGACGACGAACTCAGTGGCGTTGGGCGCGCTGTTGAGGAGGTCGCGCTGCGGCAACCAAGTGGCCGTGTCGGGCCCCAGCGTGCTCGCGAGCGAGATCGCCGGGGCGGCCGCGTGCACGTCCCAGCTCATCGCGGCTGCGGCGGGCGCGGTCAGGTCGAAGGGCGCGGCCTGCGTCAGGGGCGCATCCGCGAGGACGGGGCGGAAGCGCGGCGGCAGCGGCACCGGGTCGAGTTCCACGCAATGGTCGGCGTCGGCGGGCGGCGGCCGGAAGAGCGTGGGGGGCGGCACCGTGGCGGGAATGGGCGCGTTCGTCTCGGTGATGCCGTGGTCGCACAACACGATGTTGCCGCGGGCCACGCTCACCGTGTTGTCGAGGTACTGTTCGCCATGCTCGGCATCGGTGCGCGCCGAGATGCAGAGCGGAAAGGCCAGCGCGTCCTCGTCGGCCCACGCGATCTCGGTGACAAAGTTGCCGTTGAGCGGGTCGACCGCGAGCACGGGCGGCTGGCTCAGGCGCACGGCCTGGCGGTGGGTCGGATCAGCGTCGCCGGGCTGGCCAGTGGCGGGCCCGAGCACCTCCTCGAAAATCAGCACGTCGCCCTGCTGCAGATCGGGATAGTGTCCGGCGAGGGTGGCGCTGGTCGCGCCGGCGGGCAGGCAGCAGCGCTGCTCGGCCCAGGTGTAGAACGGCAGCGCGTTGTGCTTCTCGAACAGCATCGCGTCATGCATCGTCTCGAAACCGAGCTGGGCCTGCGCGAGGATGCGCGGATCGTTCGGCAGGATCACGGGCTGGCCGGTGATGCGGGTGTAGATTGGCGTGCCCTTCGGCAGCGGGCCGGTGTCCGCGGTGACCTGCAGCTGCACCCAGGCGCGCGCGTTGCAGCCGTCGTGCATCAGGTAGTCGACGAGCCGCGCGTGGCGCCGCACCGAGACGCGCCGCCGCGCGGTGCCGAGGTACGCCTCGGTGGCCGTCGCGTCCTGCTGGTAGCTGAGGTTGTCGCCGACGTAGGCGAGCAACTCGACCAGCGCCACGCCGGCGTCGGCGGCGTGGCGCTCCGTCCACCCCGGGCTGAGCACCGCGATGCGGTCCAGCATCAGCCGGCGGAAGCTGGCGTAGTCCTTGGCGAGATAGTTGATCTCCGGTTCCACGCGCGGCGCCGGCGGGCAGACGCGCTGCGGCCGGCAGTCGAAGTCGCTCGGGCACTCGACCTTGAAGGAAAAATCCACCGCCGCGAGGATCGGATCGTACCCGGGCGGCGGCTCCGGGTGCAGCGCGTCCTGCACCAGCCGCAAGGTGTAGATCGAAAAGTCACCGGGCTGGTTCACCTCCACGGTGAGGACGTTGGCGTCCGCGCCCGATCCGGGCGTGACCTGCGTCACCAGGATCGGGGTGATGCGCTCGCCGCCCTCGATGCGGACGTTGGCGCGCGTCAGCGGCCCGCCGGAGAGGGCGTTGACGAAATGGACCTCGAGCAGGCGCTGGCGCAGGAGCTTGGTCGGGGCGTCGTGGTCGAGCACCTCAAGGAAATCGATGCCGTTGAGCCCGGAGGGGTTCTGCCCGGGATCGGCCAGCGCGGCGCGGCGCAGCTCGTCGCAGCAGGTGTAGATCATGGGCCGCCTCCCTGGGTGAAGACCGCGGTCTGCGGGGTCTGGGTGCGCCGGACGACGTACGACACCGTCACCTGCAGCGTCGAGTCGACGCTGGTGACCTGCACGGCGTTCACCACGATGAGATCGCCGAGCCACTGCTGGAGCGCGCCCTGCACGAGGAACTGGGTTGCGGCGGCCAGCTCCGGGCTGGTCGGCGCGAACACCAGCTGGAGCAGGCCGCTGCCGAAGGTCGGACGGTTGACGCGCTCGCCGGGCGCGGTGAACAGCACCTGCTCGATCATGTCGCGGATGTGATCGTCCTCCGTCGTGCCGGCGGTGCGGCCGCGGTTGTCGAAGCTGAAGGGATAGTCGATCTGGCTCATGTGGCCGTGACCCGCGTCTGGGTGAGGATGATGTTCAGGGGCGTGCCCGTGGGCGCGCACACCGCCACGCTGGTCTGCGTCAGCACCGGCTGGCCGCCGGCGAGCACGCGGGTGGCGCCGACGACCCACTGCGCCGTGACGCAGGGCCCGTTGCCGCCGGGCGGAACAAACGGACAGCCCGCCACGACGTAGGGCGGCGGCTGCGTGACCACCGGCTGGCCGCTGACCAGCACGCGCGGGCTCGGCACCGTCGGCTGGGCCTGCCCGCCGTGCGCGCACATCACCGTCGCCCCGAGATGGAGGATGAAGCCGGGCATGGTCAGATCACGGTCAGTGCCCCCGCGTTGATGTCGACGGTCGGCCCCGTCAGCATGATCGTGGCCCCCTGGCCGTTGGAGATGGTGATGCCGATTTCGCTGATCGAGATCATGGCGCCCGCGGTGGTTTTGAGGAGGATGCCGCCCGTCGGCCCCGGGAGATCGCTGACCATGATCGTGTTCTGGGCCTGGGTTTGGATGACGAAATTCGGCACGGCGGGCGGCGCCGCCAGCGCCAGCGCGGGCACCTCCGCGGCCGAGCCGTACCAGCACCCCGACCAGATCGGGTAGTCGGGGTCGCCCTGCTCGAACTCGACCCACACGCCCGCGCCGACCTGCGGCAGCCACCACGTGCCCATCTGGATCCCGGTGACCGGGAAGCACGGCATGGCCCAGCTCGACAGCATGATGTTGGACACGTCGGGGCACATGACCTGGAGGCGGCCGATCTGCATCACGTCGACGTTGTTGACGACGGTGCCGCGGTATTTGCCGAAGAAATGCTGTTCGCTCATGCGGGGACCGAGGGGACGGTGGACAGCAGGCCGTTGCGGCCGAGGGTGAAGTCCTGCTTGTATTCGCCGCGCTTGATCTTGTGGGTGACGCTCTTGACGTAGTAGAGCCCGTCGAACGCCGGGCCGGTCCCGCGCACCCCGACCAACTGGCGCGCCCGGAGCACCCGGCCGTAGCGCAGCACGTCGAGCGTGCCGGTGCCGGTGACGCCGTCGGCGGATTTCGCGGCCTTGGCCAGGCCGATCGCGGCGCCGCGGATCGGCGAATACTTCGCCGTCTCGGTGATGGGCTCGATGCCCTTGGGCATCGGCGGGATCGCCCCGAGCGGCGGATTCAGCGGCGTGATGTCCGGAATCGGAATCGGGATGGGCACCTTGGTCTGCGGGTTCTGGATGAAGACGATCGGCAGCAGCTTGGAGTCGGCGTTGAAGCGGAAGCTCAGCGACTCCACATTGGTGTAGGCGTCCATGTTGATGTTGAGCGCGGGCTGCGGCGCGCCGACCTTGATCTCGGGGCCCCAGTACGCGATGCTCAGGCCCGGCTGCGGACCGGGTTCGAGGTAGAAGACGTAGCCGACCTCGTCCGCGAGCGACTTGACGTAGGCCAGATCCTTGCCCTGCTGCCGCGGGATCCGCTCGGTCGGCAGCGGGATGTCGATCAGCACGCTCGGGATGACCATCGGCAGGATGCCGAGCACGGCGTACTTCGCGAGGATGAGCAGCACGCGGGCCTCCGCCGGCATGGCCGGGTAGGGGAGGCCGCTGAAATCGATGTAGTCCATCACCGCCGTGAGATCCTTGCCCGTGACGGTGAGCGTCGAATGCCCGGGATCCGCCCCGGGCGTGAGCTCGTGGTGCGTCATGACGCCGTCCATCAGCACCACCGAATCGCCGTTGACCGTGACCGCGATGATGACGCGCACCAGCGGGATCGGGCTGCTCCCGGAAAGCAGAAACACGGTCTGCAGGGGCGAATGATTGTTGATCGTGAACTGCAGCTGGAATCCGCTCGCCTCGCCCGAAGTCGTGGTGACCTGCACGCCGGTGAGGGCGTCGAGCACGTCCGCGGACACCGGCACGGGCACGGCCGGGCCGATCATCAAGGTGAGGTGGATGGGGCTGTTAGGCATGGGGCGGTGTTCCCGGGATGCCCGCGGGCAGGGTGATGCGGAGGATCCGGCCGACGATCTCGGTCAGCTCCTCCGGCCGCATGGCGGCATTGGCGTCGCAGAGCTGCCAGAAGCGCTCCGGATCGCCCAGGTACTTGGCGGCGAGATTGTCGATCCGGTCGCCCTGGACGACCGTGTGTTCCTGCAGCAGCGCGAAGGCCTCGGGGGGCGGCACGAAGCGCCGCCGCACGTACACCAGCGTCCGGCCGTCGGGCGTGGTCAGCGTGCCGGTGTCGAGGCCGCTGTAGCGGCTGTTGGCCGGAAACAGGCTCGGCTTGGCCGGGCCCTGCAACAGGGCCTGCAGGGGATCGCTCATGGGATGCCTCCAATTCCGAACACGCTCAACGTGCCGGCGGCGTTGAGCGCCGCGAGCTGCTCCTTCTGCTGCTGATACGCCATGAAGAGGCTGCCGCCCTTGTCGGTGAAGTTGAAGTCGTCGATGGTCAGCACGCGCAGCCCGAGGCTGATTTTCGCGCGGATCGGATTGAGGGCCGGATCGAACGCCTCCTCGGTGATGCTGAGGTCCGTGAGCCGCACCGGCACGATCCGGCTCTTGCTCCAGATGAACAGCGTGAGCGGCGCGATCATCGGCGCGATCTCGAGGGTGCCCGACTGTGCGAGGGCGTTGTTGGCCTGGAGCTGCGCGCTGGTGGGATAGACGATGAGCTCGAGCGCGGCCAGCTGCGGGTGGACGCCAACCGCCGTCGCCTGCGGGTCCGCCGCCTCGAGCTGGTCGGTGGCGTCGATCTCGGCGTCGAGCTTGATGGTCTCGATGGGCGGGCCCTTGAGCCGCAGCACCTCGGACCGATCGGCCACCTCGCCGGTCACGCCCTGCGGCTGCAGCGTGCGGGTGACCGAGTCCGGATTGTATTGCAGGACAATGATGCGCTTCACCGCCCCGGAATCCGGGTCGACCAGCACGATGCCGCCCTTGACGAGCCGCGGGGAATTGGGGAAGCCGCTCATGCGCTGGTGATCCTCGGTTTCATGGTGTCATGGCCCGCTAGAACAGCCGGCTGATCAGCGAGCCGATCAGCCCCGCGCCGGCCCCGATGAGCGCCCCGATGCCGGCGCCCGCCAGGCCGCCGACCGCGCCGCCGATCAGCGCGCCGGCGAGCGCACCCCCGGCCATGGCCAGCAGCTCGCGCGCAATGCTGGCCGCCGCCTTGCCGATGATGGTCCCGATCGTGACCACGCCCTTGGCGATCCACGTCGCCGCCTTGGCGAAGAAACGACCGACCGCAGCCGCCAGTTCCGCCGCGGCCTCGAAGGTGATCGTGACACTGACGCCGATCTTGGTCTCTTCCGTGCCCGGTCCGGCCGGCTTGCCGGAATGCCCGGTGACCAGCTGGCGCATCAGCGGCGGCAGGTCGGACGCCTTCCCGCTGTATTCGATCTTCAGCTTGATGCCTTCGCCCAGCGGGATTTCCGGCACCGACGGCAGCTTGGGATCGTTTGCCGCCACGAAGGTGAGGGCGCCCGCCACGACGAACGCCACCAGCGGAATCCCCTCCTTGCTGAACACGTACGCCTTGGCCGCGGTCTCCAATTCCTGGCCGAGCTTCGTCTTCCGGAACTCCTCGAACGCCGCCTGCAGGGCCGCCTGCATTGCCTCTTTTTCGCCCTTGGCAGCTTCCGGATCCTTTGGGATCGGGCTCTCCGTGGGAAACTTGGGATCAGCGGGATCGCCCGTGGGCTTGCCCGGCCCCTCCGGCAACGGCTTCTCCTTTTCCGGGAGCCGGTCGATCACGGGCAGGGCGTTCGGATTGATATTCGCCGGCACCTTGGCGCGGAGCAGGGTGAACAGTTCGCCCGCCGTCGGATAGATCGTGAGCGAACCGAGCGGCACGCCATTGGGAAAGATCAAATCGAGCCCCTCGCGCACCCCGGCGGTGATGCGGAACGGCCGCTGGCTGTCCGATTGCGCCGCCCACATCCGGTTCAGGAAGCTCTGCAACACGAGTTCGCCCTGCGACTGCTCCGGCAGCTTCACCGGCGTGGCGCCGATGAGTACCGGCTTGGGCGCGAGTAATCCCGGCGTGCCCGGGGGCAACACCACCACCTTCGGCGCATCCTCGGTGGCGCCGCCCTGGCCCCACCCGAACGTCCGGCCGCGGCGATCGCCGGCGTGGACGCGGGTCCGGCTGAAATCATGCCCGAAGCGTCCGGCTCCGCGGGCCGCGAAGCCGCCGCTGTTCGGGCTGGCTTCCGGCGCGGTAGGCTGCGGCGCCGCGGCCTCCGGCGTCGCGCTACCGGGCAGGGCGCCCTGCGGCGCGGGGCTCGTGGTGGCCCCCGGGTTGGTCCCGGTCGCCGCGGGCGGATTGGTGATCGTGACCGTGACGTCGTCGAAATTCTGCCCGCCGCGGCGGTTCGCGACGCGGATGACGATGGATCCCGCCGTCTGGCCGATCGTCAGCACGCCCGTGCTCGCGTTGATCGTGCAGCCGAGGCGGCTGGCGCTCTGGATGGAGAAGTGCAGCGCGCGGCCAGAGGGCAGGGCGTCGGCGGCGATCTGCACCGTGTTGGGCGTGCGGCCGCTGCTGCGCACCACCGTGGCCGGCGTGGCGCGGGCGTTGCGCACGCCGGTCGGACCGACATACGCGTCCACCTGCGGCTGGTTGTTGACGCTCACCACGACCTCGGGGTCGGTGCCGGTCAGGCGCAGCTTGCGCTCGTGCTGGATGCTGGTGAAGTTATTCCAGCGCGAGGTGGCCGGCGCGGCCGGGCAGTACCAGTGGAGGTCCTGCTGCACGCTGAAGGAGGCGGGCAGCGGGTTCGCCGGCGTCGGATTCGACGCGCTCGCGATGTGCTGGCCGATGTCGATGCCGTCGTGGCCGATGGTGACCTGGTCGAGCGTGCCGCCGAGGCCGCCCACGCTCGTCAGGAACCAGTTGTTGCTCGCGTCCGGGGTCAGCGTGGCGGTGGCGAGCTGGAAGGTGCCGTTGCCGAAGGGGATCCCCGTGATCGTGTGGCTGGCAGCATCGGGCGTGGGAACATTCGGAAACCGCTCGCCCACGGCCACATTCTCCAGCGACGCGACGTTGCCGTCGTTGCTAGTGAACACGTGGTCAAACTTCGCGCCATAGTTGTGGGCGGCGTCGGGCGGCGGGGCCGCGACGGACGTCGACGCGATGCCAGTCGGGTGGGAATGCAGCTGCAGCTCGGCCTCCGCCCACGCGCCGCTGCCGGAAGTGGCCCGGGCCGCGATGGTGCCGCCCACCTGCGCGCCGCCGAGCGTGATGTTGCCCGCGGCGTCAATCGAGGTGCCGGCGTCGAGCGCGGCCGTGCCGGCGCGCAGCGTCCAGGTGACGGTCGCGCCCCGCGGGTCCGCGATCGCCTGAATTGTCTGCCCGCCGCACGCGGGCGTGTGCACGATCTGCCGCCCGGTCGAGAACCGCACGCCGGTCGGATCAACGGTCGCGGTGGGTTGGGGATTGTCGGCCTGGGTGCCAAGCGGCGCATCGCCCTCGCCGTCGCCCCGGCCGCGCGCGGGTTCCCGGTCCGATCCGACGCGAATCCGATCGAAGCGGTGGCCGGCGAGGGAGCCGCCGCCTTCGCCCAAGCCCTGGCCTCCGCCCGCGCCGGAAGCTGCGCCGATCTTCCCGCCCGGGACACCCGCGCCTCGCAGTGGTTTCGCTTCGCGAACCGCCTGCGGCACCGGCTTGGGTGCCTTCGGCTGCAACTGCGCCTGGATTTTCGCGGTGCTCATGGTCATCAGGCGACGGCGGCCCGCCGCTCGCGATCGGTCGGAAAATCCCCCAGGTGCCGCGGACTACCCTGGACTTGGTCGACGAATGGATCGTACGCCGACGTATCCTTCCCCTCCTTCAGCTTCCGATAGTAGTCGCGCAGGATATCGCCCTGCTGCTCAGTGTTGAAATCCGTGAAGCGTTTCCCCGACGCCGACGCGGAGCGCAGCGCCGCCTCGCCGCCGTAGTTGTAGGCTTTCTGGCCGTGCAGCGCCACCCACAGCTTTTCGAGGACCGAGACGCCGTGCTGGTATTGCCAGACGTGCGTCAGCTCGTGGATCAGCCACGGCATGAAGTCGGTGAACGATTCCTTGAAGGTGCCGGGCGGGAAGTAGATCGTGTCGAAGGGCGTGCGCGCCATGTTGCCGATCGCCATGATGGGCGCCTCGGCCAGGGTCACCTTGTTCATGTTCAGGCTGTCACCGAAAACGAGCTTGGCCTCGGTCCGCTCGTCGCCGGTCATCGGCCGCTTGTTGGCGGACAAAGCGTCGCCCAGCGCCAGCCCGGCCAGGCCGCCGAGGACGCCGCCGGCCAGCGCGCCCCAGGGTCCGCCCAGCAGGAAACCCAGGCCCGCGCCTGCCGCCGCGCCCAGCAGCGTGCCCGCGATGTCCCCGAAAACCGAGCGCCGCAGCGTCGCGGCACCGCCGGTCGCCCGCACGCGCGCGCCGGCGCCGCCCGCCACCGCATCCGCGGCCAGATCGGCCTCCCGTTCGACCGGGCTGCGCGCCGGTTCAACCGCCAGGCTGCCCGGATCGGCGGTTTCGCCCGATTGCTGGGCGACGTGCGCGAGCTCATGCGCCAGCAGCCACTGCCCGCCGGGCGTCTGCGGCGCGTACTCGCCCGCGGCGAACACCACGTCGCGCTGCACCGTGTAGGCCCGTGCGTTGACGGCGCGGGCCGACTCCGCCGCCCTGGCATCGGTGTGCACGCGCACCTGGCTGAAATCGTGGCCGAACTGCGGCTCCATCATTGCACGGATTCCTTGGTCCAGCGGCCGACCCTCGGTCGCGAGGGCATCCTCCACGATGGGGGGCGCCGGCAGGGCGGCTCCGGCACCGTCCTCCGCCTTGCGCATGAGCAGCGAGGACCCCTCTCTGGGCTTCATACCCGGGATCTGCAGCGGATTCAGCGGATCGACGGTCTTCGTCCGCGCGTAGTTCTTCCAGAATTCCTCCTCCGCCTTACGCTCCGCCGGCGTTTTCAGGCCCTCGCGGAACTGGTCCTGTTCCGCCTGCATCCGCGCCGTCTGCGCGCGGAACTTCTCGCTGGCCGTCGCGGGCGATTTCTTATGGTCGCCCTCCGCGCCGCCCAATGTGTAAGTGAACGAGATCGCGGCCTTGGTCGGGCTGCGCACCGGCCCCTCGTAAGTGATCCGCATCTTCAGCCCCGGCGCGAGCGCGTCCAGCGGGATTTCCGGAATGCCGATGGGTAGCTCCTTGTTCTTGGCCACGATGGCGGTCACCGCGCCCGCCGCCGCGGTCCCCGCAATGATTTGTCCCGGCAGGGTGGAGACGAAATCCTTCCCCAGGTCCGTCGCCTTCGTCTTCAGATCTTTGCCGACATCCGTCTCCAGAAACGCCTCACCGATCTTCTTGCCGGCCTCGGCGTATTTGTCTCCATCGGACTTCGGCTTGCCCTTGTCATCGCGCTGCACGCGCGCGAACCGCACCGGGGTGCTCGAACGCGGGGCCATGCCGGCCGTCAACCGGGGTGACGCGCGCCAGCTCATCGGGCGAGCCCTCCATGGATGGCGCGCGCGATCAGCGCACCGATCGCGTGCGGACGCGCGCCGCGGGGAAGCGGAAAGGCGCCGCCATCCACCCGTTCGCGCCACTGGTTGCTGCCCTGGACCGCCGCCGGAAGTTGTCCCGTGAACAGCCACGCGAGCTCCTCCTCCACGCCCGCCGCGATGGCGTGCCGGTCGCGCGGCGCGAAGCCCTGCAGCACCAGCTCCTCGATGCGCACCTCGACGCGGCGGGGGCCCGTGGCGAGGCCAACCCGGTCTCGCCGGCTTTCGGCCTCCGCCCTCCGGCTGCTGACCTCTGACCTCCGACCTCTCATTCCCACCCTCCGATCTCCGCCTCGGTGAGCGGCTTTTCGATCTTGGCGTATTCGGTGCGGGCGGCCCGCAGCACGTGTTTCATCCGCACCGGCTCCTCCGCGTCGGCCGCCAGGAAGGCGGCGTTGAGGGCGATGTTGCGAATGTTGCCGCCGGCGACGTTCAGCCGGGCGAGGCGGGCGGGATCGAGGCCGTCCACCGGCGTCTCGGCCGGGAACATCCGCCGCCAGATCTCGGCGCGCTCGCGGAGGTCGGGGAACGGGAACTGCACCACGAACCGGATCCGGCGGAGGAAGGCCGGGTCGAGCGCCTCCTTCATGTTGGTGGTGAGAATGGCCAGGCCGCGGTAGGCTTCCATCCGCTGCAGCAGGTAGCTGACTTCGATGTTGGCGTACCGGTCGTGGCTGTCCTTCACCTCGCTGCGCTTGCCGAAGAGCGCATCCGCCTCGTCGAACAGCAGGATCGCGCCGCTCTCCTCGGCCGCCGCGAACAGCCGGGCCAGGTTCTTCTCCGTCTCGCCGATGTACTTGCTCACGATCTGGCTCAGGTCGATGCGGTAGAGATCGAGCCGGAGTTCCCCGGCCAGGACCTCGGCAGCCAGCGTCTTGCCCGTGCCGCTCGCTCCCGCGAAGAGCACGCTGATGCCCAGCCCCCGGGCGGACTTCTGCGCGAACCCCCACGTCTCGTACACCTGCGCGCGGCGGCGGACGTGCGCGGCGATCTCACGCAGTGTGCTTCGCTGCTGCTCCGGCAGCACGAGGTCGTCCCAGGTCGCCCGCGGATCAATCCGCTGCGCGAGGTCGTCCAGCCGCGGCCGCGCCTGTGCCCGGCACGCGTCCCACAGCGAGTGCGGCCCCGTCGCCCGGGCGCTCGCGGCGCGGATGCCGCTGGCGCTGAAGTCGAATTGCCCGATGAGGGCGTCCAGTTCGCCGTTCAGTTCCGCCGCCGCGCCGCCCAGGGCCGCCTGCCAGAGGAGGCGCTGTTCGCGCGCCGTCGGCTTGTCCACGGCCAGGTGGACGGCGGGGCGGAACCGGCCGGGCCGCGGCTCGCGGGTCGCCACCAGCAGCACGCCGCCGGTGTGTTCGATGAAGCGGGCCGCGGCGTCGCCCGCCTCGCCGTGGTCGCACTCCAGCAGCAGCGCGCTGGCACTGAACACCGCCTCGCGTTCCCAGATGCGCATGAGGTTCTCCAGCTCGCGCGGATCAGCCGGCAGGATCTGCGCCGGGAGGGCGTGCAGATTCAAGCCGAGGGCCGCGCACCCGGCCGCCGCGACAGCGCGCTTCGCCGCCGGATCCGGCCCCGCCAGACCGATCACGGGCGGCGGGTCGCCCGCCCGGACCGCCGCCGCCACCTGGTCGGCCACCGCGCGCTGGGACTCCACCAGCTCGCCGGCCGGCGGCACCCGTTCAACGATCGCCAGCAAGCGCTCGTCCAGATCGGCCACCCCGGTGAGGTAATGCAGCACGCGCTCGTCAATCCGCAGCGGGCTGAGGGTGAGACCGGCCCCCGGAAGCACGTCGATCAGCCGCCAGCGGCGCAGCGGCGCCGCCGGGGACAGCGCGCTCCAGTGCGGCCCGGGCAGGGCGCCGAGCGCCAGGCTGAAGGTCGGATAGTCGCGGCGCGCGTCGCCTTGCGCCTTGGCGCACAGCGGACCGAAGCGCGAATCCAGCTCGATCCCGGCGCACAGCAACAGCGCGGCCCGTTCAAACGGCGAAAGCCCGAAGCGGGCGCACAGGGTCGTCAGCGCCGGTGGCGGCGTCATCTCCTCCTCGGCGGCAACCGGCGTGGCCGGGCCGCCCTCAAGCGCCGCGCGCACCCCGGCGAGCGCGGCCGTCAGATGCCGCTGGTTGGCCTCGATCCAGGTCATGTGATGGTGATGGTCGGACCGATGAATTGGTTGAACGTCGGGCTGACCGGATTCGTGTCGACGATCAGCGCGCTTTCGGCGCCATCGACGCGCACCCGCAACAGGGACGTCCCCGGCGGGAAGCCGGCCGGGATGGCGAACCCGAAGGAGCTCGCCGTGGGCGGGTCCGTCGGCGGCCGCGTCGGCAGCGGGATGGCGTTCTCGCCCGCCAGCAGCGCCACTTGCTGCTCGCGCCCGACGGGCGGATTCAGGGCCAGGGTCAGGGTGGCGCCGCGCGCAACGGTGACCGGCAGCGGGGTCGTGATCGCCGGCTGGAGGATGAAGGGGGCGACGTTGGACTCGAAGCCGCGGTGCGGCTCGGTCGCCGTGCCGAAATCGAAATCGTGAATCACCTGCGCCGTGCGCACGCCGGCCGGCAAGGCGGCGGGCAGCGCGAGGGTGATCTGCCGGGCGGTGATGTCGTCCGGGGCCGGCGTGGCGAGGACCGTGCCGAACTTCACCCGCGTGACGTCGCCGCGCAGGTTCCCGCCAAGGATCGTCAGGGTCGCGCCCGCGGGCAGGATCTGCGGGTCGACGCTGTCGATGAACGGGACGTCGAACGGCACTGCGAACACGTGGCGCTCCCGTACGGGCAGGGCCGCCTGCGGCGTAAGCTCCTCCTCCAACAGGACGAACGAGGCGCGATAGGCCGCGGAGAGTGCGTACTGCGTCTGGAAGAACACCGACCAGAGCTTCGACAATTCCTCGAGCGAGAGCCCCATCGGCGTCAAGCGCACCGGCTCGACGGCGTCGGCCAGGTTGGAGGCGGCGAGATAGGAATAAGTTGGATTGGTGACGGTGTCGCGGATCATCTGCCGCGTGAGCAGCGGCCGGCTGTGCAGCTGGCGCACGACGCTGCCGAGCACGCGCTGCGGCTCGAGCTGGCCCTCCTTGCCGTAGAAGCTCATCAGGTAATAGAGGTCGAGCGCGGCCACGGGCCGCTGGCTGGCTTTGCCGTCGGGCGTCCGGGTCGGCAGGTCGGCGTTGCGCAGGGCGGGGTTGGGCGCGATCTGGTAGAGGAAGATGTTCACGCCGACCTCCGGCACGCCGTGGCCGGGAGCGTCGGGCCGCACCATGGTCGCCTTGGCGCCGGGCACATCGGCGCCGATCGCCGACTGCAACACTTGCTGCAGCGTGGCGGTCACGGTGGCGACGGCGAGGAAGTTGCTCATCGGGCGCCTCCCGCGCGCGGCCGCAAGTAGTCCTCCAGCGAGAGCTTGGGCGACGCGCGCCGCCCGGGCCGGGCCGCCGGCGGATTCGCCGGGACGGCGCGGACCTCGACACGGCCGATGGTGATCCGGACCGACGGCGGCTCGGGTGGCCGTTGCGGCTCGGCGACGCGAACGGCGACGGGGCGCGACAGCGGGATGACCGCGGCGGGCAGGGGCGGGGCCGGCATGCGCGGAATCGATGGCGCCATCCCGGGGGCAGGCTCCGAGCGCGGCTTGGCGCCCGTTTCCACCGACGGCGGATGCGTCGGAGTCGGCGGCGGCACGACCGGCCCCGCCATCGCCGCCGTCGCCATCACCGTCGCGCGGCCCGATTCGGGCTGGGTCGATTGCGGCGGCGTCAGCGCCCGGCCGGGCGAAGCGGCCGGCGGCGGCGCCAGGTGAACCTGAGCCTCGCCCCCCATGACAGTGTCCCGGCTGGTGGCAGTCGGAGGGGCGGGCCGCAGGACGACGGCCTCTGCCACCTCATTCGCTTCGACCATCGGCGCCCGCCCCGCCGGTGATTCGAACAAAGACGGCAGCCGCGGCCGGATCGCGGGAGCCGCGCCCATGCCCCGCGCAAGCAGGCTGGCGAGGAAGTCGCTCATGCGTTCACCAGCTCCAGGTAAGCCCGCCGGCGCGCGGGATTCAGAGTGAGGATTTCGGCCTCGGACCAGCCGTAGGCCGTGGCAAGGGTGTGCACCTCCCGGAGCAGGCCGAGCGCCCAAGCGTGGATCTCGCGCCAGAAATAGGTGACAATGTCGAAGCTTCGTCGCCACGCGTGGCCGCACGCGGGGCAGGCGAGGGCCAGCTGGATGTCGGCCAGGGGGTCGGCGCGCGCCATTTCCGCCACGATTGCATCGACCGCCTCACCCGCCAGGTGATCGCGCCCGGCCAGGAGGCAGCGGTCGAGCAGCACCGCGCGCCCCGCCGCCTCCCCCGCGTCGGCCGTCACCGCCAGAAGATCGGCGCTGGTCGGAACGCGAAAGCGCAGGTCGCGGCCGTCAATCCGCAGCGCGAGCTCGGCCGGCGGCTCCGGGGTCGCCGCCGGCAGCAGATCGTCCGCGCGGAACGCAAGCTCCACGCGGTCGCCGCAGCTGGGGCAATCCGCCAGACCGGCGAAATCCGTGCCGAACGTGAGCCCGCGCAGGGCCACCAGCCGCGCGTCGCGCTGGCCGATGCTCAGCGCGGCGAGCGCGGCGGGTGTCGACTCGGGACAGGCGGCCGCCAGCAGCGCCAGGGCCTGACGGACCGGCGGCTGGCCGCACCCCCGCTCCCAGACGCCCAGGAGTTCTGTGGCTGAGAGCGCGCGCATGACCGCCTAGGCTGCCGGGTTGGTGAAGGTCGGCTCGGCGGGCTCGGTCACGGACTGGTCGCGCTCCCAGCCTTCGTTCTCGAGCTTGATGTGCTGGATGGCGACGGCATTGGCGTTGGCGTCGAGATCGGGCAGTGCTTGATACTCGCTGACCCAGCAGCGGTAGATCTTGTAGGCGAGCGCGAGCTGGCCGGCCTCGTTGTACGCCTCGAGGATGATGTCTTTGCGGAAATCCTGCAGCGACACCTCCGCCCCGAGGCCGCTGCCGAAGTTCCAGACCTTGTTGGCCCACTTCTCGAACTCGGTGTCGTGGGTGACGCCGCGCTCCAGGGTGATGGCGTCGTATTCGCTGCGGCCGGGCGACTTGCGGCTGGTGCTCGGATCGCCGCCCTCGCGGTGCTTGACGACCTCGGTGGTGCGCTTGAGGCCGCCGACCTTGCTGATGCCGGCCACGTAGCGGCCGTCCCATTTGACGCGGAACTTGAAGTTCTTGTACGGATCGAAGCGGGTGGCATTGACGCTGAATTGGGCCATGGGAGTTCTCCTTGCTTAGGTCGCGATCTGACCGGCCATTTGTTGGATCTGAATGATGACGAATTCGGCGGGCTTCAGCGGCGCGAAGCCGACGAGAATGTTCACGATGCCCAGGTTGATGTCGTTCTGGGTCGTCGTTTCCTTGTCGCATTTGACGAAGTAGGCCTCCTGCGGCGTCTTGCCCTGGAACGCGCCCTGGCGGAACAGGCCCTGCATGAACGCGCCGAGGTTGAGCCGGATCTGGGCCCACAGCGGCTCGTCGTTGGGCTCAAACACGACCCATTTGGTGCCGCGGTACAGGCTCTCCTCGAGGAAGAGCGCCATCCGGCGCACGGGAATGTACTTCCACTCGGACCCGATCTGGTCGTTGCCGTTGAGGGTCCGCGCGCCCCACGCGACGATGCCGTACACCGGGAAATTCCGGACGCAATTGATCGCTTGGGGATTGAGCACGCCGTTCTCCTTGTCGGTGAGCGGCACGACGACGGAGGCGGCTCCTGTGACGCTGGCCTCGGTGCCGGCGGGCGCCTTCCAGACGCCGCGCGAGCTGTCCGTGCGCGCGTAGATTCCGGCGATGAAACCGCAGGGCGGGAAGGCGCGCAGGCGGTTCTCCTGCATCGGATCGGGCGCGTTCAGCCACGGGAAATAAAACGCGGCATTGAGGCCGTCCACACCGGTTAGCTGCGTCGGCGGCCCGCCCTGGACGCTCGAAAAGGAGGCGTCGGAGTCGCAATCGGCAATCAGGAACGCGCGGTGGTCGTGGCAGTATTTCTCGAGCGAGGCCAGCACGGTGGCCGTGGTCTCGCCGGGCACGCAGAGGAGATTGAACAGGTCCACGTGGTCGAGCAGGAACACGCCGCCGGTGCCGCCGCCGGGGACCAGCGCGGTCTCGAACCCGGCGGTGTCGGGCTGGAGCACGGTCCCGTCCAGGCCGCCCGTCAGCGGCTGCGGCGAGCCCGTGTCGCTCGGCTGGGTCGTGCCGGTGGTATCCGCGGCGAGAATCGTGGAATCCTCGTTGATGACCAGCTTGACGAACCGGCTGTCGGTGCTGGTCATGGAGAGGTTCTCGAACGTTTCGACGGTGGCCTCCTGCGGCGTGCCCGGCTTGTACACGACCGCGACCCGGAACCGCGTGGGGTCGTCGGTGCGCGCCAGGATCGTGATGGCGTAGTCGTTGCCCCACAGGCCGGGATTGGCGGCGCTGAGGACCAGGTCTGCCAGCGTCACCGTCGCCGGCGCGTTGCCGGCGCCCACCAGGCGGATGACATAGCACTGCTGGCCGCCGTTGAGGAAGAACTGGTAGACGCCGTAGCCGAGCAGGCTGTTCACGTCGAGCCCGCCGAATTGGCGCTCGAAATCGGACCAGCTCAGAATCAGTTCGGCGTGATCGGTCGGGCCCTTGGCGGCCCAGCCAATAAAGGCGGCAATCGAGGTGGCAACGCCCGTGATGGTGCGCACCCCGCTGGGGATCTCTTCAATGTAGACACCGGGATAGGAGACGGCGACAGGCATGGGATGGTTGGGTTGAGTTTTGGCGGTGAGTGGCTTCTTCGGCGGAGAGAGGACGGGGCGGATGGTGGCGGGCGCTGGCGGCCCGCATCAGTCGAAATGCCTCCCGAGGGGATCTTTGTTCGCGGGGCGGTTCCCGGAGGAGGGGCGCCCCCATCCACAGTGAAGTCGCCGCGGCAGGGTGGATTCCTGCCATCCCCAGCCCGGCTTGCGCCACGAATGCAGCCGCGCGCTCGACTCCGGGAGTTGCGGCCGCGAAGGCGGTAATTCGCGGGCAAGAGTCTGCACACCGAGGGACGCTTCCTGACCATTTCGGCCAGGACGACTGACCAGAAACATGGCTACGGCCTCCTGTGATTGAGGGGTGGGAGAGATCCTCTGCCTCGCGCCAATCCTCCGGAAGTGCGCCGAAGGACTGCGGTTGCAGAGAGCGATTACCGTTCGCGGAAAGAAACCAAAGTCAAAGGCGGGGCGGTAATTTCACCGGGAATTTCTTTGATACAAACCATTGGCGGGAATGCGGCTGGGGCAGCGGGCGCCGCGAACCGCCGCACCCGTTTCCTCAGAGGCTAGCAGCAGCGCGATGCCGCAAACCTCAATCCGTGCGACGCCGCCGGAGTGGAGGCACACCGGGGTGCCGATCGGTGCTGACCGGGGAATTCGTGCTGACGATGAACCCCCTCCAAAGGACCGCGTGACGACGACGCTGCGGAGGCGCGAGGCCGCGCCGCGATCCGGGACGATCGGAAATCGAAAAGGATCGTCCGCCGGATGCTGCCGCTGCAACGAGCGGCGCGTCGCGTTGGAGCCGCTCCACGGTGCGGTCCCCGCTCCGGCGACTGGCGGGCGCGACCCATGCGTGCGTTGCCTCATGCGCGGGTCGAAGGCCCGCCCTCCACAGCCGCTGCCAGGTGCTGTGTCCGCCATGTCAACCAATAGTTGACATGTTATCCGTGTGCCCGCCCCGGGCGGGCCAATCGCAGTGAGCCAACCGAGGGTCCGCCCCGGTCGGGCGCCGCTGCTGGCACTATGTCAACCAATATAGTTGACATGTCGTCTCATGGCCTTCCTCTGGCAATCCCGACCAAAATCGCCTGGCCGGAAATTACCGATGTCAACTATTGGTTGACATGTACTCCCAGGGCTTTCCGCTCGGAGGTCCGGTCGAAATCGCCCCGGCGGGGACATCCGGCGTCAACCATTGGTTGACAACTTCCCGACGAGCCCTCCTACGCGAATACCGGTCGAAACCATCCCGACGGGGGATTCCGGTGTCAACTATTGGTTGACATGTTCTCTCAGGTTCTTCGCTGCGAAGTCCAGCCGAGGGCGCCTCGATGCGGATTTCCGCTGTCAACTCTTGGTTGACAGGTTGCGCGGCGTTGCCTGCGCCGGAGGCGCCGCCGCCGGCCCGAATCGGCCGAAGCGCAGGGCCAGCGTGGGCAACACGAGGAGGTTCAGGGCGACCGAGGTGACCAAGCCGCCCAGGATCACCTGCGCCATCGGTCCCTCGATCTCCCGGCCCGCCTCGCCGCTGCCCAGCGCGAGCGGCAGCAGGCCGAGCGACGTGACCAGGGCCGTCATCAGGATGGGCACAAGCCGCTCCGACGCCCCGCGGATGGCGGTTTCGAGGTTCCAAGGCAACTCTTCGCGCCACACGAGGTGATCGAAATGCGAAAGCATCATGATGGCGTTGCGGGTCGTGATCCCAAACAGTGTCACAAATCCCACGAGCGATCCCATGGTCAGCGCGCCTTCGTCCGAATCGCCGAGCAGCATCGCGAGGTAAACGGCCAGCACGCCTCCCACCAGCGCGAACGGCAGGTTGACCAGGATGACCAGCAGGTTTCGCCAGTGCCCGAGGACCACCGACAGGAGCATGAGGATGCCCGCGCCGGCGATGGCGGCATGCAGCAGCAATTCCCGGGTGGCCGCACGCTGCGCCTCGGCCGTGCCGGCAAACTCGAAATAAACGCCGGGGGGAAGCGCCACCCGGTCGCCCAGGACGCGGCGGGCCTCGGCCACAAACGAGCGGACATCGCGGCCGGACGTGTTGCAGGTGACCGTCTGCCGGCGCCGCGCCCCGTCGTGCAGGATCGAGAACCGGCCGCTCGTGAGGTAGACGTCCGCCAGCGCGCGCAGCGGCACGCGCAACCCGGCCGCGTTGCTGAGCAGCAACGCGCCGACATTCTGGGGATCGCGCCGGTTCGCGGGGTCGAGGATGACCGCGATGTCGGTCACCTGGTTCTCGCGAAACACCTGGGCAGCCACGGCGCCCTGATAGGCCGCCTGCACGGCGTCCAACACCTCGACGGGGCGGAAGCCCAGCTCCGTCAGCCGGTCCGGCCGGAGCCGCACGGCGACGCGCGGCGCACCCGGCGGGGATTTCACCTGCACATCCGCCGCTCCGGGCACGCCCGCCAGCACGCGGGCGGCCTCCCGCGCCTTGGCGTCCAGGACGTCGAGATCATCGCCATAAAGGTTGACGACCACGGCGGCGGTCTCGCCACTGATGCTTTCGCCGATGCGGTCGCCGAGAAACGTCATCACCTCGAACTGGATGCCCGGCACGCGCGCGAGCACGCGGCGGATTTCGCCGGCCACGCCTGCCTCCTCGGCGCCGCGCAGGGGTTTGAGCTCCACATGAAACTCGCTGCGGTGCGGCCCCCAGGGGTCCTCGCCTTGCTCGGCCCGGCCGATCTGCTGCTCCACGGTGGCGATGTGCGGATTCTTGAGCAGCTCCGTCGAGATCTGCCGGCCGATGCGCACCATCTCGGGCAGCGAGGTGCCGGGCGCGGTCGAGACCGCCAGTACGAAATGGCCTTCGCGGAAGTCGGGCAGGAACGTCCCGCCCAGAAAAGGCAGCCGCGCGAGCGCCAGCGCGCAGACCAGCGCGACGGCGCCGATCACCACTCCCGGCCGGTGCGCCACCCCGCGGAGCAGGCGCTCGTATCCCGCCCGCAGCCACCACTGCAGGCGGGGCGGTGTGGTTTCGCCTTCGTGCCGGCCGAACAAGAGCAGCGTCAGCGCCGGCGTCACCGTGAGCGCCACCACCAGCGACGCGAGGATGGCGAGGATGTAGCTCTTCGCGAGCGGCGCAAAGAAGCTGCCCTGCAGGCCGGTGAGCGTCAGCACCGGCAGAAAGACGAGCGCCACGATGAAGGTCGCGTAGACGATCGCCTTCCGCACCTCCAGCGAGGCATCCAGGATCACGCTGGCGGCCGGCCGGGGCCGGGGCAGGGCGCGGTTCAGCCGCAGGCGGCGGATGATGTTCTCCACGTCGATGATGGCATCGTCGACGACCGAGCCGATCGCGATGGCCAGCCCGCCGAGGGTGATGGTGTTGAGGGTCACCCCCAGGCGGTCGAGCACGATGACGGCGGTCAGGAGCGACAACGGAATCGCCGCGAGCGAGATGAGCGCCGAGCGGAGGTGCCCCAGAAAGATGAACAGCACGATGGTCACCAGCGCCGCGCCGAGCAGCAGGGAATGCCGGATGTTCGCCAGCGCGTTCTCGATGAACGTCGCGGGCCGGTGGAGCCGCGGATAAAGCGTTATGCCCGCGCGATCCAGCACCGGCTGCAGGTCTGCCAGCGCCGCCTCGAGGGCGGTCGTGACCTCCTTGGTGTTGGTCCTGTACTGGTTGCCCATCGTCAGCAGGACGCCGGGCCGGCCCATGATCAGCGCGTCGCCGAATTTCGGCTCGGGGCCCTCGACGACGGTGGCGACGTCGCGCAGGCGCACCGGCGCGCCGGCCGCGCTCGTAGCGACGACGATGCCGCCCAGGGCCGCCGGCGAGAGCGCCTGTCCCTCGGTCTGCAGCACGACGCGCTGGTTGGCGGTCTCGATGAAGCCCGCCCCGCGCACGCCGCTCGCCAGTTGCGCGGCCGCGAGCACCTCGGACAGCGTGAGGTTGTGCGCCACCAGCAGATCGGGGTGCACCTGGATCTGCAGCTGACGCACTTCGCCGCCGAAAACGCTGCATTTCGCAATGCCGGGCACGGCGAGCAGGCGCGGCTTGAGGGTCCAATCGGCGAACGTGCGCAGCGCCATCGGCGAAAGCCGGTCGCTCAGCAGGCCGATCTTGAGCAGGTCCATCGTGGCCGAGGTGAGCGGCGAGATCTTGGGCGTCTTCACGCCGGCGGGCAGCCCGCCCGCCGCCTCCGCCAGCTTCTCGGCCAGCAACTGCCGCGCCGCGAGCAGGTCGGTGCCCTCCTTGAACATGATCGTGATGATCGAGAGCCCCTGGGCCGACTCCGACCGGAGCGACTCCTGGTTGCCGAGGCCATTGACCGAGGCCTCGAGCGGGCGCGTCACGAGCTCCTCAACCTGCTCGGGAGCCAGGCCGGGCGCCTCCGTCTGGATGGTCGCCTGCGGTGGCACGAAGTCGGGGAACACATCGATCTTCGACCGACCGGCCACGTAGAAGCCGTAGAGCAGCACGAGGCACGCGAGCGCGACGACGATCCCGCGGAAGCGCAGCGCGAACTGGACGATCGATTGCAGCATCGCAGAGGGGGATTCGGAGGTCGACGCCGTTCGGATACAACTCGCGGCCGGCGCGTTATTCGCCGTCGCCCGCCGCCTGGAGCTCGTGGGAGAGCAATTGCTGCGCCCCGGCAGTCAGGACGCGGTCGGTCTCGGCCACGCCCGCGCCGATGGCGAAGGAATCGGGCAGGGCCCGGCCGAGCTCGACCCGGCGGCGTTCAAAGGTGTCCCCGGCGCCCAGCACGTAGAGCCAGGCGCTGCCCTCGTGGTAGACGATGGCGCTGCGCGGCACGGTCAGCGTCTTCTGCGGCGGACCCTCGCGGCCGAGGTAGGCGACCAGCGCGGTGCCGGGAGCGGGCGGCTCTTCCCGCAGGAGCACCAGGTAGGCGGCGCCCTGCATTTGCAGATCGGCGGTGGGCGCAGGCCCGAGCAGTTCCGCGGGCCGCGCCGGCGTCTCGCCCGCAAGCGGCGCACAGCGCACCACTACCGCCGGCGGCGACGTTTCCCCGGGCGGCACATCGAGCCGCGCCAGCGCCGCCTTCTGCTCGACCAGACTCCGCACCAGGGCCGGCAGATCCGCGCGGCCGGCAAGCGCCGGGCCCCACGCCGCGACCAGGCGGGCCCGCGCCGACGCCGCCTGCGCCCGATCCCGTGCCAACGCCGCCTCGGCCGCCTCCACGGCCTGCGCCGAAACATTCTCGTCCTCGGAATGCAGTTTCCGCAGGCGATCGAATTCCTTTTGCGACGCGGTCAGCGCAGCGTGCGCGGTTTCGACCTCGGCGAGCAGGGTCACCAGCGGCGTCGGATCCAGGACCCGGCCGAAGGCCTTGATTTCCGGCTGGAGATCCAGGGCGACGGGAGTGGCGACGATGAATCCGGCCCTGGTCCGGTCGTCCGGCGTGAGGTGCAGGGCGTTCACCGCGGCCGCGCTGGCGGACGGCTCCGGTTGGGCGGCGGCGGATCCGGTTCCCGGGGCGCGGCGCGTCAGCCATACGGTGAGAACCGCGCCAAGGGCGAGACCGGCGACGAGGCCGAGGAAGGTTCTTTTCATGGCGAGGAAGAGGATGCGGTGGTGCTGTCCGGCGCCGTCACAACGGCGGGCAGATGATGAAAGGGCACCTGCAGGGCGCCCTCCAGCTGGCCGGCGGCGGCGGCGGCGGCGGCTTCGGCCTCGAGGAGCGCCAGTCGCCCGACGGCAAGCTCCAGGCGCGCATTCTGGCGGTCGAGTCGGTCGGCTCCGCCTGCGGCGAGACGGGCCTCCACGCGCGCGGTTTGCTGCTCCAGCGCCGTGGCCACGCGGCGCAGGCGGTCGAGCTGATCGGCGGCGGCGGCTTGAGCCGCCATGGCGCCATCGATCTCGGCGATGGCGCGCGCCTGCGTGGCGATGAATTGCGCCGCCGCCTGCTGGCGGCCGGCCTCCGCTTCGGCCAAAAGTCCCTGGTTCTGGTGGAAAATGGGCAGCTCCAGGCCCAGCGCCAAGCTCCACTTGTTCTCGCCGAGGTCGTATTGATAGCCGGGGCCGAAATGAAGATCGGGGTACTGCCGCGCGACTTCGAGCTGGAGCGCGGCCTCGGCCGCGCCGTAACGGGCGAGGGCGCCGAGAATGTCCGCGCGCGACTGCAGGGCGGCACGGCGGGCCGCAGCGAGTTCCTCCGCCGGGAGCAGCGGCGGCGAGGCGGCCAACAGGTCGGCGAGCGGCGCATTCTCCAGTGCAGCCGCGGGAATGCCCAAGGCTTGGGCCACCCGCTGGCGGGCGAGGGGAGCCTGCCGCTCCGCGTCGGCCGCGGCCGCCTCCGCTTTGACCAGCGCCACTTGGGCCGCCGCCACGTCGGTGGCGGAGACGGCCCCGGCTTCGCGCCGCCGCTCCAGCAGGCTGACCACCTGCCGTTGCAGCTCAGCCTGCTCCCCGAGCAATCCCCGGCGGCGCTCCGCTGTGGCCATCTCCACAAGCGCCCGGCGCAGCTCGCTGCGCACCTGCCAGGCGGAGGCCAGCACGTCCAGCCGCGCCGCTTCCGCCGCGAGGTTTGCCATCGCCACCCGGTGATCACGCTTGCCGGCCGTCTCCAGCAGGAAATCGAGGCCAATCGACGGAAACCAGGGCGAGACGCCGCCGGACACGCTGGTGTCATAGCCGGGGATCGCCGTCAGGGTCGGGTTGGGGTGCGCGGCGGCCGTCTTGACGGTGCTCCGGGTGACGTTCCACTGCGCCCGCGCGACCTCCAGCGATGGCTGAAAATAGAATGCCACCCACGAAAGCATCTCGAAATTCCACGCCGGCGGCGGCCAGGTGGCCGGCGGATTCGGCAGATTCTCCGTCAAGAACCGGCGCAGGCCCTCATCGCTGAGCGACCGCGCCGAAAACGCCGCCGCCGTCTTCTCGGGTGAGATCGGCCGCACCTGGTAGCGAACGCACGCGGCCAAGCCGCACAAACCCAACGCCAAAAGCGCCGCCCGATGGGTGGATGGAGGAAAGTGGCGTGCAATCATCAGATGGCCGCTCGAACCCGGCGGCGTCCAAGGCGGACCGTCGAGCCGCGTTCACCTACGCGGGCCAACGTACTAGGGCTGCAGGCCGTAGACCAGCACTTTGAACGTGCCGGGGATCATGCGGGGGCGCTGGCGCGGCGCGCCGGCCGCCGGCTCGGCCTGAGCCTCGAATTTGGCCGTCGCGAGGTAGATGCGGTGCGTTTTGGGATCGAGCGCCATCGTGCGCGCGCCGCGCTCGGTCGCCAGCGTTTGCACGACGGTCAGCGTGTCCGGTGTCTCCTCCTTGGCCACCGTCACCGTGCCGTCGCCACACGAGGCGAAGGCGAGGCGGGTGTCCGGATCGAACGCATTGGCGTCGACGCCCTGGCCGATCGGCACCGTGGCAACCACGCGACCCGCCGTGCTGTCCATCATCACCATGAGCTTGTTGTGGCAGCCGAGGAAAAGGCGATGGTTCGCCGGGTCGATCGCCATGCCGGAAGCCTCCTCGCCGGGAGCGATCGGCCACTCGGCCACCACCTGATGCGTCTTCACGTCGATGACAGCGACTGTGCTCTTGTCCTCCAGGTTGTTGTAGACGCGCCCGGCCCCCAGATCGGCGGCGGCGAACTCCGGCTTTCCGGACAACGGGATGGTGGCAATGGTCCGCCCGGACACGGCCTCGAACACCGTGGCCGAGCGCCCGCGCCCGTTGAAGGCGTAGACCTCCATGCGCTCGGGCAGGTAGATGATGGCGTCGGGATTCTCGCCGGCGTCCATCTTTGACCGCGTCTTGAGGCTGGCCAAGTCCACGAAGCCCACCTTGTTCTCCCGACCATTGCTGGTGAAGCCGCGCTCCAACTCCGGCGCGACCGCCACGCCGTGGATGCCGGGCGTGTCGGGAATCTCGCCGACGACCGCGTCCTGGCCGATGTCGATCACGACCACCTTGGTCGCATGGCTGACATACAAGCGCCGGGCGGCCGGGTCCACCGAGAGGTAATCCCAGCCGCCGTCACCGCCGATGGGAATTTCCTTGAGGAAGCGATAGGGACCTTCGGCGCGGCCGACGGCGGCGAGGGCGGCGCCCATGAGGATGAGGCCAAATGCAGAGACGAAGCGCTGCTGTTGTCTGTTCATGATGGTCACGGCGAAGGGACGTGAGTGTGATGAGAAAGGTTGTGCGCGCAGTGGCGGGCCCTGCTGATGACGGCAGGGGCGCCGGCGGCGTTTCCGGACAAGATAACGCGCACGGGTGAGAAATCGAATCGGCCACAGCTCGCTTACGCACAATAACCATTATGTCTATAATACATTTTCCGCCCTGCCGGGCGCTAACGGCGATCCATTCCGGGCTGCGAATCCCCATCACCTGCCCTAAATCAAGAAGACGTCTATCTTGTGCCGCCATCCTTCCGCTCTCGAAGGATGCCGCCTTCCGGCAGTGTGTCCCCTTGCGCGGGCGCTGTTGATCTGCCTCCGGCCCGCACCACGTCCCTCCCGGGCACCAGTAACAGGAGCGTTACGCAAAACTGCCCGCAGTGGTCCTCCCGGGCGCTATGGTGCCCGGTGCCCTGGTGCCGGCCGCGATGCCAGTTTCACTTCTGATCGGCCAGCACCGGCTCCCTTCCAATCTCGCCGCGCCATCCAGGATTCGAATGCCAACGATCCAGTTCGAGCAGTTCCAACCAGTCGACCAGACGCGCCGAGCGTTCCTTT
>DATIWI010000101.1:0-6257 GCA_035519475.1 Opitutaceae bacterium | reverse complement strand
GGGATCACCAGCTCGCTCGGCAGCGGCACGATCGAGCTCTCGATGGCCATCAGCAGCGCCACCAGCCAGTAACCGCCCTTGTCGAGCGAGTGCAGATACCACTCAATCAGCTGCCGGAACAGGTCGTGCATGGGGGCCGTTTGAATTGGACCGTAGTCGCTTGCCTTCTGTTGTCATCGCGAGCCCTGCCGCCGCGGCGTGGCTCCTCGCAATGACAGGCTCACGGCTATGACCTGACTTTAGCCACTGTAGGGACGTCCGGAAACAGAAATGGCCAGGTCGAAACGATTCGAGCCTGCCCGGGAGCGACGGGGAGCGGGCGCCTCAGGCGTCGGGCTTCGTCTTCCGCAAGCCGACGATGCGGTCGCCGTCCTTCCACTGGCCGCGCTTCTTGAGCACCTCCACGCGCTCAAAGCGCTTGAGGACGTTGCGCTTGCGGCCGACGCCTTTGACGGATTGCAGGCTCGAATGTTGGGACATGAAGGAGATCAGGCGGGAGGTTGCGGGGGCGGAAAGGGGCCGGGTGTAGAGGTCGCCCGCGCCCATGACAAGTATTTTTCCGAGACGTGCTCGGCGCGGGCCACGATCCATTCGGGAGTGTCGTAGGGATGCCGGGCGCGGATCCACGCCTCCAGGGCCGCCGCCTGTTCCGGGAGGAACTTGAACATGAGCCGATGTTCCGACGCCGTCTCGACGCGTCCCTCCCAGCGGTAATGCGAGATGACCGGGCCGTCCACCTGCACGCAGGCGGCGAGCCCCGCCTCGACCGCGCCGCGGGCGAGGCGGGCGGCGTCATCGGGATTGGCCACGGTGGTCCAGGCGAGGAGCATGGGGAAAAGCGGGAAAGCGGGAAAGGGGAAGGCGGGAAATTGGAAAAGCGGAAGGGGGGAGGAGCCGCGGCGACGGCGGATCGGCGAAAACTGAACTGTATTTCACCGGGCGCGGGCCGGGTTTCAATCCTTCCCTTTCATCTTTCAAGATTGCCCGGCCTTTCCGGTCTCCGAGCACCGATCCGCGGAGAGAACGAGAATACCCTTGACCCGGCGACGGGGGGACGTAGCCATTGCCGTTCCCACTGACAGACAGCGCCCTGCCATGCGTGACGATTACATCAAAGAAGCCCAGAAGGTCATTCCGGACCCCAACATCCTGATCAACGTGGTTTCGCGCCGCGTGAAGCAGCTCAAGCGGGGCAGCCGGCCGCTGGTCGAGTCGCTCGAGAAGCTTGCGCCGGAAGACATTGCGTTGCGCGAGATCATCGAGGCGAAGATCAACCACGAGATCACCGAGGGTTGACCCGCGGGGGCGGCCAACCTCAGCGAGGCCACGCCGAGGGACGGCCTGCGAGGCCGGTGAATGCCGATGTGCGCCCAGTCCCCAGGTTCCATTCGCTACACCGAAATCCGCAACGCCAAGGCGCGGCGGGACTATTTCATCGAGGACAAGTTTGAGGCGGGCATCGCCCTGCGCGGGACGGAGGTCAAGTCCATCCGGAACGGGCGGGCGCAGATCGCCGACGCCTTCGGGCGGACCGAGCGCGGGGAGGTGTGGCTGCACAACGCGCACATCGATCCGTACGAATTCGGCACGGACAACAACCACGAGGTGCGCCGCCCGCGCAAGCTGCTGCTGCACAAGCACGAGATCCGCAAGATCGCGCAGGCGCTCGAGGCGGGCGGGCGGGCGCTGATCCCGCTGCGCCTGTATTTCAAGGACGCGCTGGTCAAGGTCGAGGTGGCCCTGGCCACGGGCAAGAAGCAGTTCGACAAGCGCGAGGACCTGAAGAAGCGGGCCCAGTTGCGCGACGACCACCGCGCGCTGCGGAACCGCCGGTAGGCTCATGAGCGCACCGGAAACCGTCACGGTCCGCGTTCCGGGCAGCACGTCGAACTGCGGCTCGGGTTTCGACACGCTCGGGCTGGCGCTGGCCATCCACAACCGCGTGACCCTGACCCGGCTGGCGGGGGCGGCGCCGGGAGCGGCGGCCGGCGCGAACACGGCGGCGCGTGCCCTGGTCGAGCCGGCGGGGGCGGCGTTTTTCCAGAAGACCGGCCGGGCGCCATTTGGATTCGATTGCGAGGTGGACGGCGAGGTGCCGTCGGCCCGCGGCCTCGGCTCGAGCGCCACGGTGCGCGCCGGGGTGATCGCGGGACTCAACGCGCTGGCCGGCGCGGGACTCTCCCACCGCGAGATCGTCGAGCTGGTGACGGCGCTGGAAGGCCATCCCGACAACGCCGCGCCGTCGGTCTGGGGCGGTTTCTGCGTGTCGCGGACCTCGCCGGTCAACGGAGCGTTCCTGGATTGTGTGCGCATTGCGGTGCCGGCCGAACTGGCGTTCGTCGTCGTGGCGCCGCGCGTGAAGGTTCTGACCAAGGAGTCGCGCCGGGCGCTGCCGAAGCAGGTGCCGTTCTTCGACGCGGTGAAGAGCATCAATGCCGCGTCGTTCCTGGTGGCGGCGTTCGCCACGCGCGAATTTGGGAAACTGCGGCACGCCGTGGCGGATTTCATTCACGAGCCTTACCGGCTGCCGGCCGTCCCGGGCGGGCGCGCGGCGATCGACGCGGGCATAACCGCCGGGGCGCTCGCGGGCTGGCTGAGCGGCAGTGGCTCAGGCGTGCTGTGCGTGTGCGAAGCTCCGGTGGCTGTCGCGGTGCGCCAGGCGATGGAGGCCGCGCTCACGGCGGCCCGGGTGGCTTGCGATGGATCCTGGGTCCTGGCGGCCGACAACGACGGCCTGCGGCTGGAGTAGCCGGGGTGCGCGTGGGCGCGGTGGACGACGGTGCGGGGCCGCCGCGGTCAGGGCCGGTACAGATCCTCTCTCAACATGGGCGGATTGAGATCCGGCCAGTGCATGAGGATGTTGTCGGCCAGCGCCCGCCAGCCGAGGGGCTTGAACAGGGTCGCGCGCAGCCCGGGCACGCGGGTGAGGTCCTCGTCGGCGAGCTCGATCTGGTGGCCCGTGATCATGATGGCCGCCGTGTCCGGACAGATCGCGTGCGCGCGGTGGAGAAAATCGATGCCGTTCATCAGCGGCATGTGGTAGTCGGTCACGATCACGGCCGCGTCGAGCTGGGGCAGGACGGCGAGCGCCTCGTGCGGCTTGGTGTGGCCGATGACGCGGCAGTTCAGGTTCTCGGAAAGCAACTGGACCATCAAGTCGACGTAGGAACGCTCATCGTCGAGGAACAGGACAGTCTTGGAGACGATCGGGATCACCGCGGCTGGGGGTGGCGAACCGGTTATGGCCTTGGGAAATTTATCGCGGCTGCGCCGCACGTAAAGACCGGAATGCGCCGGGAAATGTCTCAATCTGCGATTTTCGGAGGGACGCGCCCCCCGGGCCGAGCCAAGGCGAGGGTCCGCGCGTCCTGGGACGACCAGGAGGTCGTCCCGCCCATATGGGCAAGCGCGGTCAGCGCCATGCGCCGGGCGGGCTTGCGGTCAACCGGCGGGCGGAGTACGGCGGAGGCATGCTGCACCTCGTGCTGTTCGAGCCGCAGATTCCGCAGAACACCGGCAACATCGGCCGGCTCTGCGCGGTGACCCGTTCCCGGCTGCATCTGATTCACCCGCTCGGCTTCCGGATCACCGACCGCCAGCTCAAGCGCGCCGGCATGGATTACTGGCATGCGCTCGATGTCCATCACCACGAAGACTGGCCGGCGTTTCAGCGGAGTCCCGCGCGGCCGCGGCGGCTGTGGCTGTTCACCACCAAGGCCGCGCAATCGTTCTGGGAGGCGCGCTACGAGGAGGGCGACGGCCTGCTCTTCGGGAACGAGGGCGCGGGCTGCCCGGAGTGGTTGCACGCCGCCGTGGGGACGGAGTGGCGCGTCCGGATTCCCCATGCGAACGCGGCCCTGCGCTCGCTCAACCTTTCGACCGCCGCGGGCATCGCCTGCTACGAGGCGCTGCGGCAGATCAGGAGCGCGGGGTAGGTCGGGCGCCGGGGCGCGCTGCGGCTGGCGGCGGGCCTCCTCCGCCAAGGCTTCGCAGGCCCAAGGAAGCCGGGTGCGCCCGTCGTAGCTTCAGCGAAAACGGGAGGTCCGCCCTGCACGCGCCGGCCACGGGCAATGCGCCCCCGGGAGGGCGTCGGCAGTTGCCAACGAATGACTGCGGCGCGCCACGAAACGCGACGGACCGATCAGCGCGTCATTCCACGACCTTGTCGCTGTACGTCCGGGCGAGCCAGCTGGCCGGCACGGGGATGATGCAGATGTTCATTGCCCTGCCGTCGGCCGACAGCATCGCCGACTGAATCTCGATTCGCGTGCTATCGGCGCTGAACGTCGGATGGGGATGATCCGCCGCTGTCGGCTTGTGGCCGGTCGACAGCATGATCATTTCGCTGGTCTTGCGATCGATGAGATAGATGCTGCGCGAGAAATCGTCGCCGACCGCCCAGCGGCCGTCCGGCGAGCCGTTGACATGCCAGAGCCCGCTGCCCGCGGGCGTTTGCCCGACGATCCGCATTTCGCGCGTCCGCAGGTTGACGATGCCGAGGCCGGTGGGGTGCTCGCGGGTGCCGGCGATGCCCCAGGCGTCGTCGGTGCCGACCTTGCGGTGTCCCATGATGGCGATGGCCACCTCGTCCTTGGTGATGACCGCCTCGTGCGTCACCCAGTCGTAGGGCGCTTCCGGGAACAGCGGACGCAGGCCGGAGCCATCAGCCATGACGGTCCAGGTCCGCTGGGGGGCCTTCCCGCCGGTCTCCCAGCAGAAGACGATCTCGCCGGGAGTCCAGGGATTGGTCTGGACGTGGCCGATCTGAAACGGGACATCGACGACGAACTTCACCTCGCCGGTCTTCAGGTTCATCGCGCGCAGACCGGCCGGGCCGGCCCCCATGCTCCGCGGTCCGAAGGGTTCGGCGATTTTCGTACCGGCCGGAAGATGCTGGCCGACATCGCCACCCGTGACGCGGAAGTAGGCAAAGTCCTCGTTGGCATCGAGGGCCATGTCACCCCCGGCGATCAGCCCCGCGGGAATCGTCCCGCACACCCGTTCGTATTCCGAGGCGGGTTTCATCGTCCCGGCCGCGCTGTCGGCGAAGACCTTGGCCAGGTCGACCTCGACGATCTGAAACGGCCCGCGTGGACCGCCCCGTCGGGGACCCGCCCCCGGTGGGCCGGTGGGAGCGGCAGCCGGCGGAGCGGAGCCGGCGACCGCCGGCGCTTCGCCACGGCTGGAGCCGCCCAGATCCCGCATGAGGTAGAGCTTCATCGATCGGCGGGCCACGCAGAGCATGCCCATGTAGCCGTCTTCCGTCACCTGGACAATGTCGCCCGTGTGCTCATTGACGGCGAAAGCCTGGCCGCGCACGCGATTGGAGCGGAAAATGACCCACTGGCCGTCGGCGGTCCACTGGGGATGCGTCTGGTAGATCTTCGAGTCTCCCGCGGGTGTGCTGGTCAGAAACGTCAGAAGAACGCCGGTTACGGGGTCCGGCACGATCTTCTTCTCGGACGGGAATCGCTGGCCGATTCCGGCCGCCGGGGAAAGAGGCGCGAAGGACAGCGCCGCCGCGAACAAAGCGGAGCCGGTGAAGACAAGACGGGGCGGGAGGTGCATGGGAGAGGGTACAGTCGTGGAAGACGCCAGGTTTGTCACGTAGGTTGCAGCGCGCAACTACGGGCCAACACGGCCGGGGCGCGGGCGGAGGCTGGGATGGACAGCCCGTGGGCGGTCCGCTTTGCTGGGGATGCCTCCACTCACGAAACGGGGCGCCGCATGAAAGGAATACCGGTCTTACACGTCGAAGGGGATTGCATTGCCCGGGCTTGGGAACAGTCGCTGGTCGAGCTGCACCAGAAGGGCTGCAGTCTCAAGACCGAGTACGACAAGCCCGAGGATCCGCCGAGCAAAGATGCGACGATGGTCATCACGATCGCGGATCCGCTGAGCGAGCCGATGATCCACAAGGATTTCCCCGGCGGTCCGGTCGAGCTGCAGGAGTATGTGATGGAGGTCTGCGACGGCATCAAGGATCACCTGGTGCGCAACCCCGACGATCCGAAGGACACACGCTGGGAATACACCTACCATCAGCGGCTGTTCGGCTACCTGGTGCCGGGCATGAAGGCGTTCAATCAGATCGAGATCCTCGCGGCGAAGCTCGCCAAGACGCCCCACACGCGCCGCGCGCAGGCGATCACCTGGAAGGTGTGGGAGGACAACGAATGCTATGATCCCGCCTGCCTGCAGAGCGTCTGGTGCCGGATCCTGGAAGAGGCGGGGCAGCCGGTGCTCAGCATGAATGT
>DATIWI010000100.1:0-2363 GCA_035519475.1 Opitutaceae bacterium | reverse complement strand
TGGTCGGTGGCGGAAACGAAGGTCGGCTCGCCGCCCATGGTCAGGCGCACATCGCCCTTCAGCAGCGCGCGGTCCACGGCAGCACCTCGGGCCAGAATGTCCTGCCACTGCTTCGGGGTATAGGGCTTGGTCACGCGCGGGGTCTCGGAGACGCGCCGCACTTCCATGTGGAAGTCGAATTCCGCCTCCGTTCCGTCCTCCGCCACGAACCCCCCGGAAATCGGCGCCGCCGATTGCGGGGACGGCGTGGCCGCCAGCGGAATATGCCCCTCCCCCGCGAAAAGGCCGGAGGTGGGATCCAGCCCGACCCAGCCGGCGCCGGGCAGATACACTTCGGTCCAGGCGTGCAGATCCGTGAAGTCGGCCTCCGGCCCGGCCGCGCCGCCATCCACGGGCTTCACATCGGCGGTGAGCTGGATCAGATAGCCCGACACGAAGCGCGCGGCGTAGCCCAGATGCCGCAGCAGATTGACCGCCAGCCAGGCGGAATCGCGGCAGGACCCCTTGCCCACCTCCAGAGTTTCCTCCGGCGTGTACACGCCCGGCTCCAGGCGCACGACATAGGCGGTGCGCTCATGCAGGACGCGGTTGACCTCGACCAGCATGTCGACGGTGCGTAGCTCCCTGCCCTCGAACTTCGCCCTCATCTCGTCGATGAGCGCGGCGAGCAGCGGGCCTGGCGCGTTCTGCACGCGGAAGGGAGCCAGTTCCTCGGCCAGCACGTCGTCATAGGCGAAGGGATAGGTCTCGCCCTGCGGCTCCAGGAAGAAGTCGAACGGGTTGATCGTCGCCATGTCGGCGATCACGTCCACCACCACGTCGAAATGCGTCACCCGCTCGGGGAACACCACGCGCGCCAGGAAGTTCCCCTGCGGGTCCTGCTGCCAGTTGAGGAAATGCGGCTTGGGCGAGACCTGCAGTGAATAGGAAATGATCGGCGTGCGGGCGTACGGCGCCGGGCGCAGGCGGATGGTCTGCGGCCCAAGCGTTACCGGGCGGTCATATGTGTAAGAGGTGCGATGCGTAATGGCGGCGTGGATCGACATGCAGGCTCCTTGACTTGCCGTTTACCACGTCACCACGCATGCGAGCTTTTTGCAACGTAATGAAATGCCCCCGCGCGTGCATTTTTGCATCCCATGCCGGTGGGTTATGGCCGGGTCGTCATTCTTCCGTCACAAGGGGCTCGCATGGCCTCTTAGCCCAGCTTGACCAGCACGTGGTGCTTCTTGCCGGCGGAGAGCTTCTGCTCCGGCTTCGGCGCGATCAGCTGTGCCTCGTCGGCGATCACCACGTCATCCACCCGGCCGCCGCCGCCGCGGATCAGCCGCCGCGCCTCGCCATTGGTGGCGGCGAGCCCGGCCTTCACGAACAGCGCAAAAGCCGGAATGCCCTCGCCGAACTCGGCGGCGGGGATGGTCAGGCTCGGCAGCCCTTCCGCCGCTACGCCCTGCTCGAACAGCTTGCGCGCGGCCTCGGCGGCTTCCTCGGCGGCGGCGCGGCCATGGGCCAGCGCCGTTGCCTCGGTGGCCAGGATGATTTTGGCCTGGTTGATCTCGGCCCCGCCGAGCGTTTCCAGCCAGGCGATCTCGTCCAGCGGCAGATCGGTGAACAGCTTGAGGAAGCGGCCCACATCCGCATCCTCAGTGTTCCGCCAGAACTGCCAGTAGTTGTAGGGGCTCAGCTTCTCGGCGCTCAGCCACACCGCGCCGGCGGCGGACTTGCCCATCTTGGCGCCGGAGGCGGTGGTGATCAGCGGCGTGGTCAGGCCGAACACGCCCTTCTGCTCGGTGCGGCGCACCAGATCGATGCCAGAGACGATGTTGCCCCACTGGTCAGAGCCGCCCATCTGCAGCACCACGCCATGGCGGCGGTTCAGCTCGCGGAAATCGTAGCTCTGCAGGATGGAGTAGTTGAACTCCAGGAAGGTCAGGCCCTGCTCGCGGTCCAGGCGCTGCTTCACGGAATCGAAGGAGAGCATGCGGTTGACCGAGAAATGCACGCCGACATCACGCAGCAGGGCGATGTAGGAGAGCTTGTCCAGCCAGTCGGCATTGTTCACCAGCTCCGCCCCGGCGGAGAAGTCGATGAATGCCTCCAGGTTTTTGCGGATGCCGATGAGGTTCTTGCCGATCTGCTCGTCAGAGAGCAGCTGGCGGGCCTCCTCGCGGAATGAGGGGTCGCCGATGCGGGTGGTGCCGCCGCCGAGCAGCGCCACCGGCTTGTGCCCATGCTTCTGGAACAGCCGCAGCAGCATGATCGGGATCATATGCCCGACATGCAGGCTGTCCGCCGTCAGGTCGAACCCGGCATAGCCCGCGACCGGCCCGGCGGCGCAGGCGGCGTCCAGCGCCTCCTCGTCG
>DATIWI010000099.1:0-25315 GCA_035519475.1 Opitutaceae bacterium | reverse complement strand
AACCCCAATCGCCCCGCGGAGCGAGCGGCCGCCGGGCGCCGCCCGGATTCGCTTTCAACCATGAACAAGAAATCGCGCCGTCTAGTGCTGATTCTCGTCGTCCTCCTCCTGCTCGCACTCCTCGCCGTCCTCCTGGTGCGCTGCCGCGGCCAGCGCACCGCGATCGTGGCCGGGGAAGCTCCGAAGGCGGCGCCCGCGGGCGTCCCCACTTCGGCGTCACCGGCTTCCGCGGCGCTGCCGCCGGAATCGCTCGCCCCCGCCACGCTGCAGATACCCGGACACGTCACCGCCGGCGCCTCCTTCGATGTCGCGTGGACTGGCCCGGACAATCCCGGCGATTTCATCACGATCGTGCGCGCCGATGCGCCGCCGGCGCACTACGAAAATCGCACCGAAACCCGCCACGGCAGCCCCCTCGCCCTGCTGGCCCCCATGGAAACCGGGGCGTTTGAGGTGCGTTACGTCACCGCCCGGTCCCACGCCGTTCTCGGCCGGGCACCGATTTCGGTCGACCCCGCCAAGGTTACGCTGGCGGCACCCGAGCAGGTGACCGCCGGCGCGTCTTTCGCGGTGACCTGGACCGGGCCCGACAACGCGGCCGACCATATCACGATTGTGCCGAAGGCCCTGCCCGACGGCCAATATCGCAACCACACGGCCACCGCGAAGGGGTCGCCGCTGCAAATCATCGCGCTGATGGATCCCGGCCCGGCGGAGCTTCGCTATATGTCCGGCCAAGATCAAGAGGTGCTCGCCCGCCGCGATATCTTGATCGTTGCCGCCGGGGTGACCGTTGCGGGGCCTCCGCAGGTCACCGCCGGCGCGTCGTTCGCCGTGACCTGGACCGGGCCCAACAACGCTGCCGACTACATCACGATTGTGCCCAAGACCCTGCCCGACGGACAATATCGCAACCATACGCCCACGGCCAAAGGGTCGCCGCTGCAACTCACCGCCCTGATGGAACCCGGGCCGGCGGAACTCCGCTACATGTCCGGTCAGGATGCCAAGGTGCTCGCCCGCCGTGATACCTCGATCGTCGCCGCCGAGGTGACGGTCGCCGGGCCGCCGCAGGTCACCGCGGGCGCGTCGTTCGCGGTCACCTGGACCGGGCCGAATAACGCCGGTGATTACATCACGATTGTGCCGAAGACTCTGCCGGACGGCCAATATCGCAACCACACGCCCACGACCAAGGGAGCGCCGCTGCAACTCACCGCCCTGATGGATCCCGGGCCGGCGGAGCTCCGCTACATGTCGGGCCAGGACCAGAAGGTGCTCGCTCGCCGGGATATTCTCATCGTCGCCGCCGAGGTGACCCTCGCCGGGCCGTCGCAGGTCACCGCGGGCGCGTCGTTCGCGGTCACCTGGACCGGGCCCAACAATGCCGCCGACTACATCACGATAGTGCCCACGACCCTTCCCGATGGCCAATATCGGAACCGTTCGCCCACGACCAAGGGTTCGCCGACGCCGCTCATCGCCCCAATGGATCCCGGCCCGGCGGAACTTCGCTACATGTCCGGCCAGGAAGCCAGGGTCCTCGCCCGCCGTGACATTGCGATCGTTGCCGCGAAGGTCACCCTGGACGCGCCGTCGCGTGCGACGGTCGCGACCCCCGTCACGGTTGCCTGGACGGGCCCGAACAACGCGAACGATTACCTCACGATCGTACCGAAGACTGCGCCCGATGGCCGATATCTCCGGCGCGTGCCGACGTCCAAGGGTTCGCCGGTGGCGGTGGAAGCGCCGGGTGAACCGGGCGCGGCGGAAGTGCGGTACATGAGCGGTCAGGGCGATCGCGTCCTCGCCCGGGTCGACATTCAACTCGTGGCGGCACCTTGAACGTCCGCCGATCAGCCCCCGCGCTCGTCCGACCAACGCCGGCACCCTTCACGCGGGTCGCATTCGCCCGCTTTCCCGCCGGCCGGGATCCGGCCGGATGATCATCGCCACCTTGTCAACTATTGGTTGACATTTCCCGTGGACGCGGTCCCGGGAAGAGCCGCTCCCACCGCGGCAGCGTCAGCGCCTGCCGGGGGTTCAACGCGAGGGATCATCGCATGCCAGCAGCGGCTGGAATTCCGGATTCCGCCGGATAAAGAGCTTCACGTACGGGCATCGTGGCTCGACGCGGCGGCCCGCCCGCCGCGCCTCCTCCAGGGCGGTGCGCACGAGCTGCCCGGCAATGCCCCGACCTCGCAGGTCCGGCGGCACGTAGGTGTGGGTGAACACGACGCGATCGCCCGCCTGCTCGTATTCAGCCACCGCCAAGTGACCATCAACTTCCGCCTCGTAACGACTGGCGGCCCGGTTGTGCCGCACCTGGATTCTCGATTGCGCGGGTTCCATGGCGATTTGCTGCAATTCCGCCGACGCTACCACGCCGCACTCACACAGACAAGGCGCCGCGATCCGGGCAGTCGGCCGGTTCTGCCTGCATTGACCGGCCCAACGGGTTGGGCCCGAGCCTGCCTTCGCGATCTTGCAGGGCGCCATCGCCGAATGCCGCCGGGCAATCGAGACTGGCGGAACGGCGCGAAGACTGCGCCCGGCGCGAACTGGTCCTCTACAATGCCTGAGACCCGCGCCAGCGGACGGCAATCATGCCATGCACCAGCAACTGCAACGGGTGATAAAGCATCACCGGCAACAGGATGAGGCCAAGCCCCGGATGCGCGCCGAAGATGAGCTGCGCCATCGGCACACCCGCCGCCAGCGTCTTTTGCGATGCGCAAAAGAGCGCCGCGCTGGTGTCGCCTCCTTCCAGCCGGACCGCCCGGATCGTCAGACGAACCGCGGCCATGACGAACGCGAACAGGAGCGTGACGCCGGCCGCCGCCAGCAACACGCTCTGCGCCCCGGAGCGCTCCCAGACCCTCGCGGCGACCGATTGCGCGAACGCCGCATAGACAATGAAGAGGACGATGGCGCTGTTCGCATTTGTCAGGCGCGCCTTTCGCGGATCAACCCACCGCCGCAGCCACGGACGCAGCACCTGGCCCGCGGCCAGCGGCACCAGCAGGAGCAGCACGATTTCAAAGATCACCGGAACCAGCGGCAGCGTCCGCCCGCCCGCCCGCATGAGCCATCCGGTCCACAGCGGCGTCACGGCGATGCCGAGCAGGTTGGAAAGCGTGGCGTTGAAAATCGCGCCGGCCGCATTGCCCCCCGCCAGAGCCGTGAAGACAATCGCGGTGGAGAGCGTCGTCGGCAGCACGCAGAGGAAAAGGAAACCCGTGCGCAAGTCGGGCGGCAGGATCCCGCCGGCGAGCCGGTCAAGGAGCAGCCCGACGAGCGGAAACAGTCCGAAGTTCCAAGCCTGGACCAGGACGTGCAGCCGCCAGTGCAACGCGCCGTGCCGGAGCGCGTCGAGAGCCAGCGTCAGCCCTTGGGAGAAGAAGATCAGCGCCACCGCGACCCGGATGGTGATCTCGGTGTGCAGGAATCCGCCGCGGGCGCCGGCGTCCGGGAAGACCCACGCCAGCCCGACCGCCGCCACCAGGCCGACCAGGAACCAGTTGCGGCGGAGCCCCGTCATGGCGCCGCGCCGGGCCCACGTCCCGCTCCGGGCACCATCGCCCGCCACTCTTCCCGGCCCTCGATCTTCAGCCCCCAGAGCAGTCCGCCGTAGACCAAACAGGCGAGCGGGATCAGTCCGCCCACGGCGAGCAGATCGGCCGCCCGTCCCGCCACCGCGTGGCGGAGCCCCCACCAGCCCGCGCCGACGAGCGCGCTCATCACGGCCGTGGCCGCGATGATCTTGCCCAGACTGCGCCAGAGCGGGGCGAACTCCAGTCCGGCCATCCGCCGCGCCAGCGCTCGCTGCAGCAGCACCGTTTGCGCCACAATGGCGGTGGTGCTGGCCAGCACCAAGCCAGCCACGCCCAGCCAGCGCATGAGCGCGAGGCTCACGACCAGGTTGATCACGAAGCTCGCCGCGCCGTAGGCGACGGGCGTGGCGGTGTCCTTCAAGGCGTAGAAGGCACGCGTGGTCAGGCTCACCACGGAGAAGAACGGCATGCCGATCGCGAACAGCGCGAGCAGGGGCGCCATCAGGTGCGTGTCCGCCGCCGTGAACGCGCCCCGCTGGAACAGCAGCCGCACAATCGGCTCGCTCAGCAGCGCCAGGCCGGCCGCCGCCGGCACATTGATGACCAGGATCAGGCGGACGCCCTTGCGATAATCCTCCGCCATCGCGCCGTAGCTGCGCGCCGCCGCGTGGCCGGCGATGAGCGGGTAGACCACGGTCGACACGGCGATGGCGAACACGCCGATGGGCAATTCCATCAACCGATTCGCGTAGAAGAGCAGCGCAGCCGCCGAGTCGTTGAGCGAAAAGGCCAGCAGCCGCGAGACGTAGATGTTGACCTGGTAAATCGCGGTGCCGAACAGCCCCGGGGCCATCAGCGCCAGGATCTCCTGCAGGCGCGGCGACAGCGTCAGATCAAATCGCGGCCGCCAGCCTTCCCGCCACAGCACCGTCGCCGGATAGGTCATCTGCAGGAATCCGCCGATGAGCACGCCGGCGCACAGCCAGTGCATTTCCCCGAGCGGAGTGTGGGCGAAATGCAGTCCCGCCCCGCCCAGGGTCACGATCATGGACAGGTTCAGCCAGATGGGCGAGAGTGCGGGTTCGAAGAAGTGCTCGAACACGTTGAGGGTGGCGCTGAACGCCGCCGCCAGACAGATGAAGGCGAGGTAGGGAAACAGGATGACCGTCAGGTCGGCCGCCAGATACCACTTGGCGTCATGGCCGGGAAGGTGGCGGGATTGGCTGAACACCAGCATCGCCACCGCGACGAGGCCGCCCGTGACGACAAACAGCCACGTCGTGACCTTGCTCAGGAGGGCGAGCGCCCCCGCCTTGCCCTTTTCGTGCAGCTCCTCCTGCAGCGTGGGCACAAACGCCGCGGTCAGCGACCCCTCGCCCAACAACCGCCGGAAGAGATTTGGCAGATTGAACGCCGTGATGAACGCCGAGTTCAGGACGCTGGTGCCGAAGATCGCCGCGCTCAACTGGTCGCGCACCAGGCCGAGCACGCGCGAGACGATCGTAAGCAACGAGACGACGCCGATGCTCTTGAGGCTCTTCGACACGGGCGTGAGTTTCTCTGCGCCCGCCGCAAGGTTAGCAAGTCCTTAAGGGGCGCCGGCGCCTCGCCGCCCCAGCCGCCGAGCCCGTGCCACCGCCACGAGCATGGTCCACCGGCATCGCCCTTGCGAGCGCACCCGCGTGCCTCGCCCGCTCCAGCGCCGCGCGCCCGTCTTCAACGCGACACCACCCCCGCCGATTCACCCCTGAAAATGTCAACTAATAGTTGACACCTTTCTTGGGCACTTTGCGGGAATGGCCGACGCGGCAGAACGACCGGCGCACCGGCTTCCGCGCAAGATGAGCGCCCGCGCGATCACCCGCGTCACGCTCGCGACTCCGGCGCATCCGTCGCTTCGGCCCGACGCCTGTCCGCGCGAACCGGCATTGACGCTGCCGCGGCCGCCGAGCATGTTCGCCCCGCACATGTCCTTGCTTCCCAAGCTGGTCGAACGCCTGCAGCGGCATCCCAAGCGCATCGTGTTCCCGGAGGGCGCCGATCCCCGCATCCTGCAGGCCGCCCGGCAGTGGGTGACGCGGCGGATGGGCGCGCCCATTCTCCTCGGCGACCGCGCCCGGATCAAGGAGGCCGCGGCGCAACTCGACGTGAATCTCGCCGGCATCCGTCTGCTCGATCCTGCGCGCAGCGAGGAGCTGGAGGGCTTCGTGAAAAGGTACGCCGCGTTGCGCTGCGACAAGGGCCTCAAGCCCGGGGAAGCCCGCGCCGCCCTGCGCGACAACAACTGCTTCGCCGCCCTGATGCTCGCCGCCGGACAGGTCGACGCCCTCGTCGGCGGCGCGACCGTCGCGGCGTCCAGCGCCCTGCGTCCGCTCTTCCAGGTCATTCCGCGCCTCGAGCACGTGCGGACGGCGTCGTCGCTCATGATCCTCGACTGGGATGAGGAGAAGTTCGGGCTGGATGGTTCGCTCTTTCTGGCGGATTGCGGGGTGATCCCTGACCCGACGGCGGAGCAGCTCGCAGACATCGCCGTCGCCACCGCGATGATTGCCCACCACCTGACCAACGCCCTGCCGCGCGTCGCGCTGCTCAGCTACGCCAGCAAGAGCGACGTCGCCCATCCGGCGGTGGTGAAGGTGCGGAGGGCGACGGAGCTCGCCCGGGCCAAGGCCGCCGGCGCAGCGCTCCCGATGGAGATCGATGGCGAGCTGCAGGTCGATGCCGCGCTCGATCCCCATGTGGCCGAAACCAAGAAGGTGGCCGGCGCCGTGGCCGGCCAGGCCAACGTGCTGATCTTCCCCGATCTCGCCAGCGCCAACATCGGCTTCAAACTCGTGCAGGTGCTGGCGGGTGCCAACACCTTCGGCCAGATCATCACCGGCTTGAGCCGGCCCGCCGCCGAAATCAGCCGTGGCGCCAGCGCCCACGACGTTTTCGGCGCCGCCGCCGTGGTGGGCTGTCAGGCGATCGACCAGCGCCTGCTCTACGGCACGCCCTGAGCGAAACCGTCCGGGGGCGCTGCGGTCCGGAGCCGGGTTTTGCGTCGGTCGCGGAAACCCGGAACCAGACTCCCCAGTTCATCACCAATCATGTCCGATCCGAATCCCTTCCAGCAGCCGCCGCTGCCGCTGCTCACCCGCCCGACGAACGGCATCACGCGCCGCATCTTCGTCGCGGCCACGCGCATGAACGACGGCAAGACCACCGCCTGCCTCGGGCTGTTCGCCGCCCTGCAGCACCTGTATCCGCGGGTCGGTTTCATCAAGCCGGTCGGCCAGCGCTACGTCGAGGTCGAAGGGCACAAGGTCGACGAGGATTCCTATCTCCTCGACATGATCTACAACGTGCGCGTGCCCATCGAGAGCATGAGCCCGATCACGGTCGACCCGACCTTCACACGCCGGTATCTCGACCGCCCCGAGGAAACCCATGGGCTGCTGGTCGACAAGATCTGCCGCGCCTTCGACCGGGTGGCCTGGGAGAAGGACTTCGCCCTGATCGAAGGCACCGGCCACGCCGGCGTGGGTTCGGTATTCGAGCTCTCCAACGCGCACGTCGCCCGCATCCTCGATGCCAAGGTCATCCTGGTCTGCCCGGGCGGCATCGGCCGGCCGATCGACGAAATTGCGCTGAACAAGGCGCTCTTTGACCGGGAAGGCGTGGAGATTATCGGCGCCATCCTCAACAAAGTCGATCCGGAGAAGATTCCCCAAACCGCGCACTACGCGGGCCTCGGGCTCGGACGGCTGGGCGTGCCATTGCTCGGCGTGCTGCCCGTGCTGCAGATGCTGTCCGCGCCCAGCCTCTCCCAGGTGGCCGCCGAGATCGGCGGCCGCTGGCTGAATGCGCGCGCCGGCGGGCACGAACGCATCCGGCGCGTGGTCGTCGGCGCGATGAGGGCCAAGGGCGTCATCGACCATCTCCAGTCGGGCAACCTCATCATCACCCCGGGCGATCGCGACGACGTGATTCTGGCCGCCATCTCCGCCCGCAGCAGCGCCGGTGCCCAGGCCATCGCCGGCATCATCCTGACGAACGACATCCTCCCCCATCCCAAGCTGCAGGAGATGCTGGCCCAGACCGATCTGCCCGTGATCGCGGCGCGGGAGGATGCCTACACCATCACTTCCAAGATCAACGGCATGACGGTGAAGACGCAGCCGCAGGACACCGACAAGATCCCCGTCATCAAGCAGCTCATCATCGATCACGTGGACCTGGATCGGCTGCTGGCGGCATTCTGACGGTCAGTCGGCCTTTAGGCCCGTGGTCATGAGTGGTCGGCGCCGCCCCGGCGACGCGCAAGCTGGTCGCGAATCCCCGCGAGACCGGAAACGGGGTGTCAGTGCGAGGAGCGGAGCGACGACGCAATCCGGACTCCTGGATCGCCATCCTCCTCCGCGGAGCTACGGAGGACAAGTCGTCCGTCTGTGCCGGACTCGCGATTACCGGTCTCACTTCGTGGGGTGATCCTCATTGCGCGCGGCCCGGCGGCGCGATGCCGGCCTGGCGCGCCAGCTCCCGGTAGACGCGGGCTACCCGCTCGACTTGGCCCTTGGCCGGAAAGCGTTCGTAGAAGCCCTCGTTGCGGAAAGCCCGGACCTGCTCCGTCCACGGCGCCAGCCGCGCCCGCCAGCGCTCGACACGGCCCTCGGCCGGCTCGGCATCCGCCGCGGCCAGATCGGCGCAGACGCGGACCACCGCCTTCAGTGTCACCGCCTTGGTGACCATGTAGTCGGAGTTGCCCCAGGCCTCGCCCCACACCTGCGCCGCCGCCTTGAGAAAATCGCGCACGACCTCGTAATAGCGCGCGGCCTCGCGTTTGTCGGCGCCGGCGGCGGCGATCTTCCTCCAGACCGCCTTCACCCAGCGGTGGAGCTCATTGAATAGCTCGGCCTGCAGAATCCATTTCTCCTGCCGGCTCCGGCCCCCCAGGCGGTTGATGCGGTAGCGCAGCGGGCTGTCCGCCTCGCGGTAGAGCATCTCGCCGATGCGCGCGGCAAAGAGGCGGTCCGGCTCCGCCCAGGACACCCGCTCGTACAGGTCGACCAGATGGCTCTTGTTGATGCGCGTGGGCGTGGAGTTGATGATCACAAACATCTCGGTGGCGAAATCCTCGCTGCGGCCGTCGAAGATCACGCACGGCACCTGGATGCTCTTGGCGTCGTCGGGATGCGTCTGCTCGTAGAACTGCAGGGCGGCCAGGCGATGCTGGCCGTCGATGATCAGGAATTTCTCCTCCGGTTCCTGCAGGCGGCCGATCCCGCTGCCATCCGTCCAGGCTTCGAAATGCAGCTTCTGTGGCGTGAAGAGGAGCACGGTGCCCGGGATGGGCGGCTGCGAGATGGCGGTCTCGTAGAAATTGCGGATCGCGCGCACCTTGGCGCGGGAGAGCGCGCGCTGGAAGGCTTTGTCGCTGCGCTCAATGCGGGCGATGAATTGCGCGACATCGTCGTCGGCCGGCACTTCCTCCGGTTTGATCCCGCCGCCCTCCTCCAGGTAGTAGCGGCTGATGAACCGCACCTTGGTCAGGAGTTTCTCCGAAGGATAGGAGGCGAAATAGAAGATGGCGTCTTTTTGGCGGATCTGGGTGGCAATCATGGCAGGGTGGTGGTTGCTGCGTTCTCGTCGTCCCGTCGTCCTCCTCCAAGCACCAATCCGGCCGGACGCAAGCACGAAGCCATGTCAAAATCAGGCAACAATTCGCCCCGGCGCGCGGCTCCGTGCCGGTGCGTCGCGCGTTTGCCTATTCCGCCGATCCGCCTACCATCCACAGATCAACGCCGGACGGAATCCCGCCCCGCCGCGTCCCGCCTACCCCTCACTTCCTCTTCCTTCCCATGGAGGTTCGCTTCGAAGACTTCCCGCAGAACGGCCTGTACCTCCTGTTCCCCGACGGGCGGCGCATCGCGCTCACGCGCGAACGCATCGAGTCCTTCGCGCGCCTCTTTGAATCCAACCTGGACCAGCTCCCGGCGGACGTCCGCACCGCCGCCGCGTTTCGGGCCTGTCCGGTGTGCCCCGAAAAGGAGCGCGCGAAATTCTGCCACGCGCTGCCCGCGACGCTCGCGTTTGTGGAGGAACTGAAGGGCTTCCGCTCCTACGACAAGGTTTGCGCGGTCTACCGGGCCGGGGCGCGGAGCCTGGTCTGGGTACCCGAGACAACCATGCAGGAGGCGCTGCAGTTCGTCGCCATTCTCAGCCTCATGTATTATTGCGAAGTGGGAAGGCAGTATTGGAGATTCTTCCTGGGCATCCATCCGCTGCTGGACGCCCGGGAGCTGATCACGCGGCTCCACCTCAACATTTTCTGGGATTGCCGGGGCGACCAGCAAAAGGTCGATCAGATCCTGCGGGCGTTCGGCAACGACATCACGTGCACCTGCCGATGCCAGGTCGATCGGCTCGCTCTTGTCTGCAAGGAGGAGGCGCTGATGAACGCGTTTGTGAACACGCAGGCCCAGATCGAAACCCTGGCGACGAGCAAGGGCGCATTGCTCGAACGGTCGTTTGCGGAGTTCCTGCAGAACAGCTGAGGCGGGACGATGCTGCTGATTTTGCAGGGCCGCGCCTTGCCTGCCTCGCCGTAGTCCCGCGATCGCGGGATGAAGGCTGGGGCGCGTGCCGCTTACTCGCAAACACCGGCGCGGACCAAGGTCCGGCCCTACCACTTCTGAGCAATCTATTCAGAAGCCATGAAGCCAAGAGAGAAACAGATTCCTGGCTTCCTGGCTCTTGGATTTGATCTTGGAACCGCAAATCCTCGGTGAGCATCGCGGTGGCTTCCGGGTTGAAAACAGGATTGATTTGCCTGCCGGGGCGCGCCACCTTCGCCCCTCGCGCCCGGACGCTTAGCTCAGTTGGTTAGAGCACTAGTATCACACACTAGGGGTCACTGGTTCGAGTCCAGTAGCGTCCACCATTTTCCCTTCCGAATCGGAAGGGAAAATGCCACGCCGAAGCCTCGGCGAAGGCGGGCAGCCTTGGGGATCTGCACCAGAGGTTTGGGCCCCGCCGGTGCCCCGCCGAAGCGCGAACGCGGGCAGCGGATCCCGGCAAGCCGAAGCACCGGACGGGTTCGTCGCCGGCGGCCGCTCAGCGAATCTGGATGTCGATCTGAACGTCGCTCGGCGGCACCGCGACCGTCAGCACGGCGCCGTTGCTGGCGGCGGCGCCGGCGGAGTTGGTGGCCACGGCATCGTAGGTGCCGGTATCGGCCAACGCGGCGCTGGCAATGGTGTAGGTCGCGCCCGTCGCGCCGGGAATGCCGGCGCCGTTCTTCCTCCATTGCCAGGTCGGTGCGGGCGATCCGCTGGCAGCGGCCGTGAAGGTCACCGCCTGGCCCACCGCCACCGTCTGGCTCGCCGGCTGCTGCGTGATTGCCGGCGGAGTCGCCCCGCCCGCGCTCGTGATCTCGATGGTCGAAACACTCAGGGCCGGCAGCGTCACCACCCAGGACGTCAGATCCGCCGCCGTTTGGCCGACCAGCACCGGCGAGGAACTCGTCCCCGCGACGCGGAAGATGCGGGCGCTGCCGGAGGCCGCCAGGCCGCTGAAGCCCACATCCTGCGAGGCGGCCGAGCGATTGATCGCCACGAGGACATAGCGGCCGGCGACGCGCGAATCCTGACTCACATAGACCGCGACTTTCGCGACGTCGCTGGACACCGTCGGAATCGAGATGTCGCCGAATGTGGCGAGGTTTCCGTCGTAGTCGCGGTACATCTTGAAGGCGGCAAGAATGAACGGGCAGCTGTCGGTCAGCGGCCAATAGGTGGCGGCGAAGACGCCCCGGCTGCCGAAGATGCCCAGATTGTCCGCCTCCGCGATCGCACCGGCGATGTGATTATCGCCGCCGTTCGCGTACTCCGTCACGGCGATGCCCGTGCCCGGCCAATCGGCGTCGATCTTGGTTTGCAGCCGGGCGAGAAGGCGGATCGGCCCGCCCAGGTAGCTGGCGATCCACGAGTTCTCCGTATAAGTGGGGTCCCATAGGCTGCGCGGGCTCTGGACAATCGCCTGGATCTGCTGATCGGTCAGGGTGGCGCCGGTGAGGGTCGTGATGCGGTCGCTGCCCGCATAGGCTTCCGAGTACCAGTGGAAGTCGTACGCATCGAGCAGGCGCTGGCCGGCGGCATCCGAGGCGGCCTTCAGCTCCTGCAGGTATTTGTCGGTGAACCAGTAGGTGCTCGAGAAACCCGCGGCGTTCTGCCAGTTGACGATCCCGTTGAAGCCGTAGTGCACGGGGCCAAACAGCTTCACCGCGGGCGCGACGCCCTTGAGCGCTTTGCAGAGCGCGATTGTCTTCTGAATGTAAGCCTCCGCGTCCGGCGCGGACGACTGGATCTCGGCATGGGTGGAGGGCCACAATTCCGGCTCGTTGTCGAGGCTCACGAACGTCGGGGTGGTGGCGTCAGCGTAGATGTCGCCAGTGAATTTTCCCCGCAGCGCCCAGAGGAATTCGTCCATGTACACTGAGGCGTCGGTGGTGGACGGCGTCGCGGTGAAGGCCGCGCCCTTCTGGTAGACCACCGGTTTGAAGCGGGTCGCGAGGTGGTTGGGATCGTTGAGATCCACCGAGCCGTTCTTGTCGGCCGCCACGTAACCCTGGAGCTGGAGGGTCACCAGGCTGGCGGCGCCGTGCGCGCGGCTCCAATCGACGATGCCGCGCACCGCCTCGGCCGGCGTGTTGCCGCCGCCCAGGTAGTCATCGCTGCTGTAGTACCAGTCCGAGCCGGCGTTGGAGGCGTTGTTCTCCCAGTTGTAGGCCGTCCAGCGGTTCCCGCCGGCGCGATTGAGCGTGAGGTTGCGCGGGCTGCCGGCGATACCGTCATAGAAATTGATCCCGTAGATCCACGGCGAGATCGCCCGCGGGTGCGCGGGATCGATCGTGATCGTGACCGCGGGAGCTCCGAATACACACGGCGCCGCCAGCACCAGTGCGATGACCACTATCCGCAGCCGCCACCCGATCGCCCTCCGAACGGTGTTCGCATGCACGCCCGGAGATTGCCCCCTTCCCGGCCGGTGTCCAAATCTGATCGCCGAATGCCGGAAGATTCACATTCGGATGACAGTCCGCGCGCCGAAGAAGCCGTTCGCCGAAGCCTCCGCCGGGCCCTTAGCGAGTGGAACGGGTCATGATGGAATGGCGCGAAGATAAGGCGCCCGGTCGTCGCTGCATCCCGTCGCCATTCGGGTGTGATTTGGATCGGCCCGCTGCAGGGCGGTATCGCCGAATGCCGCCCGTGCCAGATCCGGCGGGGTTCGGCGACCCCGCCCTACAATCTGACGATTCAGAGAACGATTCGGGGGGATTATCTTGGCGCCATTCGAATCGCGATGGGATTGGCCCGTCGCGGCAAACCGCCTGCCGACCGCATTCAAAACTGGACGTGGACCACGCCGCTCGCAAGCGGCACAAAGGAGATTTCCTGTGGAGTCCGGCCGGGCGGCGCACAACGGAGGCGGAAGCGCAGCGGCATGCGGTCGTTGCTCGCAAACGGCGCAAACTCGTATTCCATCACGATCTCCTTGCGGCTGACGACGCGGGAACGGATCGTGGCCGAGAGTCTTCCGTAGAATGTCGGCATGTCCTCCAGCACGATTTCCCTTCCCTCGCCGAGCCAATCGGCCGGCACCGCCGGCAGCAGCACCAGGCCGCCGTCCGGCTGCCCGAGGTCATCCCGGTCCTCGCTCAGCAGCGCCCGGCGCACGAGCGTGAGCGCGGCCCCCGCCCCGGCCCCGAGCGGTTCGGTGAACGCAATGTGCCCGGCCAGGTAGCGGTCGGCGTCGTACATGCCGAAACTCCACGGCGCTTCGCGCACGAGCTGCTCGTAGGCGGCCGCCTGCAGACGCTCGGGAAACAATCCGGCCACTTCGGGGATCGTGTAGCCGTTGCGACTGGAGCCGTGGAGCATGAAGGCCTGCAGGCTGGCGAGCGCCTGCGGCCGGTATCGCCCGTCGCCCGCGGCGCGATCGAGCAGGTAGCCGAGGTACCCGATGGCGTAGGCCGCATCGAGGCCGTCGTAGAATCGCGGTTGACCCGCCCAGAGGCCGCCGTGCTGCTCCGCATATGAGAACACCGACCGGTTGGGCTGCGCCGTCTCGTTGGGTTCTTTGAAATCCAGCTCCAAGAACGATGGGGCGAACAGATTCCAATAATTGCCATAGCGCGTGGCGGTGAGCCGGTCGTAGGGACCCTCGTTCCTGCCGCCGAGCGACGGCAGGGCGAGGGCGAAGGGCACAAACGGCGGCGCGACCGTGCGGTCCGTCACGGCGCTGAACGCCCGGGCGAGGCGCTGCCGCAGGGCTGCGGCCTGCGCGGCGAGGGTCGCGCCTTCCGTGGCGAGCGCCGGCGAACCGAGTTCGCGGAACGCCTCCGCCGTCGCCTGCATCCCCCGCCAGCAGGCCGCGGTGGCGTAGAGGCTTGTGGCCGGATCCCGGACATCGCCCCCGTAGATATGCGGCGGCAACAGCCCGCGGGTTAGCGCCGGGCGCGATCCGGCGCCCTGCTGGCGGACGTCCTCGGTCCAGCGCGCACATTCGCGCAAAACCGGAGCGATGTGTCCGAGCCAGACGGGATCCCGCGTGAGGCGGGCAATGGTGGCGGCGGCGAACGGTCCGATGCCGTTGCGCGATTGATGGTGGACGTTGGTTTTGCTGAGGTTCTCCGGCTCCAGCATGATCGCCGCCTGGCGCTGCGCTTCGTCGGTCCGACCCCACAGCGCGAGCGCCACGGCCGGCCACGCCTCCTCGACGCCGAAATACGCCTGGTAGAAATCGGCGCCATAGCTCAGGCGTTCCCTGCCCTGGTAGTGGACACGGGTGATGGCCTCGATCTGGCTGCGCCAGATATGAATGCGCTCCATCCATTCGGGTGCAGGCAGGCGCACGCGCGCGCCAGCCTCGATCCGCGCAGACCACAGCGCCAGGAATTCCGCCTCGGCCGCGGTCCAGGCTTCCGCCGTGGCTGGCACGGCCGCCGGCGGCAATTCCGCCTGCGGGGTCTCCACGGCGATGCCGCCCTGCGCGTCGGCCTCGAACACCAGCAGCGTCTCCAGCGGCCCCAGCGGTTCGAGCCGGAAGGACTGCGGCGAGGCGAGGACGACGTTGCCCCACGCATCCAGCACCGTGTGACCGGACTGCACGTAGCGCGGCGCCAGCGAGAAGAACGGGATGGGGGTCCGCGCCCGTGCCGTGTCGTCCCAATAATGCACGTTGGGACGCCGGCCGGTGCCCAGCGCCAACTGGGTGCCCGCCGGGGCGTTGATCAGCTGGAAGCGCACGAAGATCCGCGGGACCGTCCCGCCCACTGGTCTTTGGGAAAAGAGTTGCTGCCGGATCGTGATGCCCGCGTGCCCCCATTCGAGCGTCCACAGCGGCACGGTCACTCCGTCGCCGGTCCGCGCGAAGGCGGTGCGCGCGGAAAGCGGCGCCGGGCGCACCAGCCGGCCGCCGATCAACAGCGCCGGTGCAAACCAGTGATCCTCCTTGTTCCCTGCGGGCAGGTCGCGGCTGGGCCATGTCGTGAACCACTGTCCGTTCTGGTAGGCAAATCCAGGGGCGGAATCGTTCGGGCTGGCGAGCAGGACTTTCTGAAAATCGAGCGGATAGGCCTGGGCCTCCAGCTCCGCCCACGGAATCTCCCTTTCGACCACCGGTGGAATGATCGGGTCGATGAGGCTGGCCTGCTGGCGCCGAATTTCCTCGGGTCGGTGATCGATCTGCCGCACCGCGGCCGGCAGCACCGCGCCAAAGGTGCCGGTTTCGAGCAGCGGGTAGCGCGGGAGCGGACCGAGCACCGACGGATCCGCCGCGATCACCTGATCCCAAAACGCATCGCGGACCATCGGCTTTTCCAGCCGTACTTCCGAGACGCCGGGGGGCAGCATCCACAACTCGATCCAAAGTTGCTGAAACGGGGCGACAAGAATCGGCTCACCCCGGAGCGCCCGGATTGCCCGGCCATTGGCGTCCGCGACCCGCACCGGTGCGAAGGCATGATCGCCAAAGCGCAGAAAAGAGATTGGACCCGTCGCAGGCGATGCGACGATGCAGGCGCCATTCTCGAGCGGCAGGGCGTGCAGCCACTCGAGCGCCCGCCCCGGACCGGCCACCGTCAGCAGCAGCGCCCAGACCACCCGTCGGCCGACGGAAAGATCGGTGATTCGCCCTTTCGGCGGCTGCACGGCTGCTGGCTTCATATGCAACGATGACGCGAACGATTCTTTGGGCCGGTTCGCGCGAATCAAACGGTTGGGTCAGGGTTGTCGCAAGGCCGATCCGCCGACGGCAATTCACGCGCGCCGACATGGTTGAGTTTGCAGGGCCGCGCCCGGGCGCGTGCCGCTTGCCCGCCACCCGCGGCGGCCCATTGACGTCGCCCGTCGGAGTGCATATGCAATCGCGACCCTGCCCCTCCCCGCGCGGTTTCGGATCATGCCACCACATCTTCTGCAGCTCTCCGGCATCGGAAAGACGTTTGGGACCAACCGGGTGCTCGACGGCGTCGACTTCGACCTGAACGCCGGCGAGGTTCACGTCCTCGCCGGGGAAAACGGCGCGGGCAAGAGCACGCTGATCAAGATCCTGGCGGGTCTCCACCAGGCGTACGACGGCTCGATCGAATTCGCCGGGCGGCCGGTGCGCTTCGCCAGCCCGCAGGAGGCGAACCGCCACGGCATCTCCGTCATCCACCAGGAGATGTCGCTCGTGGATGCGATGAGTGTCGCGGACAACATCTTCCTGGGCCGCGAACGGGCCCGCGCGCGCGGCTGGTGGCTCGATCGCCGGAGTCAACTCAGCCGGGCGCGGGCGGTCTGCCGGCAGCTCGGTTTCGAGCTGACAACAGAGGATCTGGACCGCCCCGTCGCGCAGTTTTCACTGTCGGACAAGAACCGGATCGAGATCGCCAAGGCGCTGTGCTTTGAGGCGCGGATCCTGGTGATGGACGAGCCGACCAGCGCCCTCAACCGCCCGGAGGTCGAGAGACTCTTTGCGTTGATGGACGCGCTCAAACGGAAGGACTGCGGCATCATCTACATCACCCATCGAATGGAAGAGATCTACCGGGTGGCCGATCGGATCACGGTGTTGCGCGATGGCCAACGGGTGGGCACCGCCCTGGCCGCCGAGTGTCCTGAGTCCCGGTTGGTCCAATGGATGATCGGGCGGGAACTCTCGGAATTCATCGCCGCCCCGGCCGGCCGACCGTGTTCGAGGGAGGCGCCGCCCCGGCTCGCGGTGCGGGATTTCAGCGTGCCGAATCCCGACCGCGCCCGGCCCGACGCCGTGCGAGAGTTCTCGGTCGAGGTTAATCCTGGCGAGATCGTCGGCATCGCCGGCCTGCAGGGCTCTGGCAGCACCGAACTGTTCCAAGGATTGTTTGGCGCCTATGGCCGGGTCTGCCGCGGTGAGGTCCAAATCGACGGGCAGCCCTTTCGGCCATCCAGTCCCCGGCAGTCCATCCACCGCGGACTCGCCTATCTCACCGCGGACCGAAAGGGCTCCGGCTTGATCGGCGCAATGAGTGTCACCGGCAACATGAGTCTGGCCGCGCTGCCGCGGTTCTCGCCCGGCGGAATGCTTCAGCTCAGTTCCGAGCTGGCCCACGCGAGCCGGCAGGCCGGCGCTCTGCGCATTCGTCTGGCGTCGCTGGACCAGGCCGTCGGAACCCTTTCGGGTGGAAACCAGCAGAAGGTGGTGCTGGCCAAGTGGCTCGCCACCGAACCCCGGGTGCTCCTGCTGGAGGAGCCGACGCGCGGCGTCGACGTCGGCGCCAAGCAGGAAATCTACGCGCTGATGCGCCAGTGGACGGCAGCCGGCATGGCCCTGCTGCTGATCTCGACGGAACTGCCGGAGTTGCTGGGTCTTTCGGACCGGATCGTCGTGATGCACCGCGGCGGAATCACCGGAACCTTTGGACGGGCTGACGCCACGCCGGCCCTGATCCTTGCCGCCGCGATGGGCGCGGCGCCCCGGCGCGGCGACGATCCGCCGTCCACCAGCACGCAGAGGTCCGGCGCCGCACTGCGCTGGTGCGAGACCTTGTCATGAAGAACTGGCGACGCTGGCTGGAAGAAAGTGAAACGCGCGCCCTGCTCGCGCTCCTCTTTGTCTTGGCGATCGGCTGCTGGTACCACGCCGGCGGAGCCTTTTTTCATTGGAGCACGCATCGGGACATGCTCCGCCAGGTGTCCGTCGACGGCATCCTCGCGTGCGGCATGACGCTGGTCATCGTCACCGGCGGGATCGATCTCGCGGTGGGCAGCAACCTGGGGCTGTGCGCCGTGCTGTTCGCCCTCGTGACCCTGCATGGCGGCCAGGGAACGGCGGTGGCGATCGGCAGCGTGCTGCTGGCGGGCACGGGCGCCGGCCTCGTCTCGGGAGCGTTGGTGGCGCGGTTCCGGATCCAGCCGTTCATCGCCACGCTGGCAATGATGGTGTTCGCCCGGGGCCTGGCCAAGTGGATCTCCGGCGGGGAGAAGATCTCCCAGGCGGTGCAGTCGGCGGACGGCAGTTTTTCCTACGTAGAGCTGCCGCCGATCTTTCGGGCGATCGATGCCCGGGTGTGGGGAGGAAACGTCGCGGTGGTCACCCTCATCTTTCTGGGCTGCGTGGCGCTCTCCTGGCTGGTGCTGGCGCGGCTACGCTACGGCCGCTACCTTTACGCCACCGGTGGAAATGAGGAAGCGGCCCGGCTTTCCGGCGTGCCCGTCGCGCGCGCCAAGCTCCTAGCGTACGGGCTCAGCGGATGCTTCAGCGCGATTGCCGGCATCTGCCAGGCGGCCCAGGAGCAGCAGGGTGATCCCGAGTCCGGCGCGGGCTACGAACTCACCGCGATCGCCATCGTCGTGATCGGCGGCAACAGCCTCATGGGGGGCCGCGGCGGCATGGGGTTGACGCTGCTCGGGGCCATGACCATCGGCTACCTGGAAAAGATCCTCAGCATCAATGCGGTCGGCGAATCCAGCCGCCTCATGCTGACCGGCCTGATCGTCGTCGCCGCAGTCTTGCTGCAGCGGCGGAAAGCGGCCTGACTTCCGCGCGAACCCGAAACCCCCCACCATGCGAAAACAAATCCTGTTCATCCTTTTGACTGGCGCGACCGCGCTGAGTGCGATTGCCGCCAGCCCCAAACACGGCGCGAAATGGGTCATCGGAATGAGCCAGTGCAATCTGGGCGAACCCTGGCGGGTGCAGATGAACGCCGACATCCGGAAGGCGGCCGAGGCGCACCCCGAGATCACCGTGATTTTCAAGGACGCCCAGAATGACACCCTGACGCAGCGCGCGCAGATCGAGGAGTTCCTCAACGCGGAGGTCGACCTGCTGATCGTGTCGCCGAAGGAGGCCGCGCCGCTGACCCAGCCCATTGCCGAGGCGTATCGGAAGGGCATCCCGGTGATCGTGCTTGACCGGCGGGTGCTGGGCGACGCGTTCACGGAGTTCATCGGCGCGGACAACCGGCGGATTGGCCGCGCAGCGGGCGAATGGGCGCTGCGGCGCCTCGCCGAGCTGCCCGCGGTGAGGGCCGGTGGCAAGGCGCGCATCGTCGAGCTGAAGGGCCTCATGACCTCGACGCCCGGGCAGGACCGCGACGCGGGATTCCGGGAGGCGCTCAAGGGTCAGCCGGTGGAGATCGTGTTTGAGGCGGACATGAAATGGCTGGAGCCCGCGGCGCGCAAAGAGATGGAATCGGCGCTCGCGGTGAATCCGCAGATCGACCTCGTCTACGCGCACAACGATCCCGGTGCGCACGGGGCGTATCTGGCCGCGAAGGCGGCGGGGCGGGAGCAGGGCCTCATCTTCATCGGCATCGACGGGCTGCCGCAGGAGGGGCAGGTCTACGTGCGCCAAGGGCTGCTCGCCGCGTCGTTCGAATACCCCACGGGGGGGCGCGAGGCCGTCGAGAATGCCGTCAGGATCTTTCAGGGCGAAACCGTGCCCAAGGAGGTGACGCTTCGCTCCCGCGTCTTCGCGCGCGACAACGTCGACCAAGGCGGCGCCTGGCTGCCTTGAGGTTCTGGGGCGCGCGATGTTTCGCAACTCCCCGGACTTCGATCCCAGCTTCGCCCAATATCCGCGCTCACATTCACAATGAACCGCCACCCGCTTCTCCTGGGTCTGTTCCTTGTCGGCCTGACGCCCGGCCTGGGGGCCGCCCCCGCCGACCCCTTCCGCCTGGCCATTGTCGGCCTGGATCACGGCCACGTCGATGGCTTCCTCGCCGACGCGCTCGCGCGCCGCGACGTGCAGGTGGTGGCCGTGGTCGAGCCGAAGCCGGCGCTCGCGGCGCAGTACGCCGAACGCTTCCATCTCGCGCCCGCCCTGATGTTCACGAACCTCGAGGCGATGCTGGCCGCCGCGAAACCGGAAGGCGTCGCGGTGTTCACCTCCACCTTCGAGCACAAGGAGGTGGTCGAGACCTGCGCCCGGCACGGTGTGCATGTGATGATGGAGAAGCCGCTCGCCGTCTCGATGGAGCACGCCCGCGCCATGCAGCAGGCCGCCCGGCTCCACTCCATCCACGTGGTGGTGAACTACGAGACCACCTGGTACCCGTCGCACCAGCTCGCCTACGCCCTCGCGCACGAACAGGGCGCCATCGGCGACCTGCGCAAGATCGTCGTTCGCTCCGGCCACCAGGGCCCGAAGGAGATCGGCTGCCCCGCGTCGTTCCTGGTCTGGCTGACCGACCCGAAGCTCAACGGCGGCGGCGCCCTGATGGATTTCGGCTGCTACGGAGCCGACCTGATCACGTGGCTGCTGCAGGGACAGCGCCCGAACCGCGTCACCGCGGTCACCCGCCAATTCAAGCCGGAGGTTTACCCCCAAGTGGATGACGATGCCACGATCATCGTGAGCTACCCCCACGCCGAAGGCATCATCCAGGCGTCGTGGAACTGGCCGATCGGGCGGAAGGACATGGACATTTACGGCGTCAGCGGCGAAATCCTGATCGCGGATCGCTCGACGCTGCAGCTGCGAATGCCCGGCGGCGAGACGCGCGCGCTCCCCCCCGCGCCGCTGGCGGCCAACTGTCGCGAGCCCATCGGCTATTTCCGCGCCTTGGTCCGGGGTGAAGTGCCCGAGCATCCGCTCTCCTCGCTGGAAACCAATCTCATCGTGACGGAAATCCTCGACGCCGCCCGCGAGTCCGCGCGGTTGCATCAGAGCGTCGAACTCCCGGAGACCCCCCCCGGGTGAAGCGCCGCTCGCGTGGCGCTGTGGTTGGCGCGAGCTCCCGGGCCGTCGTCGACGCGGGCGAATCCTGCCGGGCAGTGATGCTCCGAGGCCTTGGAATTCGGTGCCGCTTTCGGGACCATCGGTGAATGCGATCACCGTGATTTCTCCGATCGACTGACCGCGCTCCGGGCCCGCCATCGCGCACGATCGCGGTAACAACTCGGTTACCAAGTGCCGCTATCGCCGCCGGCAATTACGCGTACGGTGCCGGCAAATCAAACGGACGTCCTGCCATCGACCCGGCAATCCCCGCCGTCGGCATCAGGGCGCCCAGGCAGCGCACCTACGCGCACCCATTCAATATCCAACCAAATCAGCTCATCATGAAGACTCGCCTTGCCTCCATGCCGATACTCGCCGCGGCGCTGCTTGCGTCCGCGTTCAGCCCATTGTCAGCCGCCCCGAAGAACGATTCCTCGATTGGCTATACGGTCAGCCGGCTCACCGTCGCCTCCAGCGGCTTTGAGCAGATCGCCCGCGGAGCCACGCAGGGAACCGTGTCGCGCGTGATGGGCTCTCCTTTCCGGGAGCTCTCGCCCGACGTCTGGGCCTATCACGGTTATCACGCGAATCTCGACCTCGCCAATGCGCAGGGCTGCGACACGCTGATTGTCACCTTTGCTCAAGGGAAAGTGGCCGACCTCAAACTCGTGAACCGGTTCGCCGCCGAGATGATCGCCGCCAATTCGCAATCCGGCAAGTCGACGGGGCTCTACGCGTCCCGGAATTAGCCGCCGGCTATTGACCGCGGCGTGAAGCGCGCCAGCTTTGCGCGGCGCCGGCGAACTCCTGGCGCCGAGAACCACCGCCATTGCCGGCGGTGGTCTTGTCGTCTGCGAGGACCACATCGCGGGATCCGGGACCGCGTTCCTGGGGTCCAGATTCGGCTCGTATGCGCGATCGACCCGCGTAAGCATGGCGCTGCTATGACTGACGAACAGGCGTCTACCCCACAGAACAAGAGCAGCTCCGCGACAATCGTCACCGTACTTCTCGCCGTCGTATTGGTCGTTGTCGCCGTCGTACTCGGATCCAAGGTCAACCACCGGAACGCTCGGATCGAGGAATTGCAGACCCAGCTGAGCCAAGCCCAAGCGGACACCGCCCAACTGCAGGCGCAGCTGGCGGAAAGCAAGGCCGGCTCGACCAAGCTCCAGGCCGCACTGGATGAGGCCAAGGCTGGATCGGCCAAACTCGAGGCGCAGTTGAACGAAGCCAAGGCCGGCGGTGCCGGCCTCGAGAAACAGCTGGCCGAGGCCAAGGCCGGCTGCGTCAAGCTCCAGACTGCGCTGGATGAGTCCACTGCCGGCTCGGCCAAGCTCCAGGCGGCGCTGGCCGAGGCCCAGGCGGGCTGCATGAAACTGCAAGCGAAGGTGGATGAGACTGCGGCCGCATCCGCCAAGCTGTCCGGCCAACTTCAGGCACAGCTGAAGGAGGCCCAGACGCGCGCGGCGGCGCTGCAGACGCAACTCGACCAGACCAAGGCCGATCTCGCCAAGCTGCAGCCGAAGCCGAAGAAGTAAGGAGAAACGCCCGCCGACTCGCCCCGAGGAATTCGAGCGGCAGACCCGGACCGCGAGCACGCTCGGGCCCGTCGATGTTGGTGTTACCGCCCGGCGCGCCCGCGACCGGTCCGGCGCCGGCTTGCTCGCAATCGCGCGGACGCGTCCGCCCGTCATTCGGCCGCAATCGCCCGGCCGCCACGGCCGGCTGGGATGAGGCGCAAGCCGGACTCCGACGGGCTTGCTTTCCCGCCGGGCGCGAACTGGATCGTCGCCGGCTGGTCAGAACGGAATGGTCGCCTTGATGTTGCCGCTGTCCACCCGGATATGACTGGCGGATATATTCCTGTATCCCAGGCGCACGGTGAGGCCTTTCTGGGAGATCAGGTCGCAGCCCACTTCCGCGTGGATGGAGTTCTGGCCAAGCTCGATGGGTACGATCATCTCCTCCACTCCGTCAGGCGCCCCCTCAAGTCCGGCCCTGACCTGCGTTTCAGGATGATTCAGGTAATGCTGCCAGCCTAGCGTCACATAGGGTCGCAGTCTGAGGCCCGATTTGTAGGTGCGCTCGAGTCCGGCTTCCACGCGCGGCGTGATCCAGCTGTGGGTTTCGGTGCCCGACGGCAGCGTCAGGTTCTGCGCGCCGGCCCCGGATTCATGGGCCACCTTCGCCACCAGCCTCGTCACGCCAAGGTCCAGCGACGGACGGAGGTAGACTTTTCCGCCGTCGCGGGTCACCCGGGTGTAGTCATGAGATCCGCGCAGCAGGCCGCTGGCGACCTCGAGGTAGCGGGTGTCGCTGGTCTCGTACGGGGAGGTCACATTGATCAGCCGGTGCACCTTGGCCTCATTCCAGCCATACGCGACACTCGCCGCCAGGGTCGTCTCGCCAGTCTGCCGTTTCAGCGAGAAACCCACCTGCTCGGTCTTTTCCTTGGCCGACCAGTGGCCGGCGTAGCCATCGGCTTTGCCATTTTCGATCGCCACACCCACGCCCGCCGTCCAATGGCCGTTCACCTTCTGCAGGCCGACCGATGACTGGGTGGAAGAGCAATTGAACTCCTTGAAATCGCCGTGGGCGCTGTGGGAACCCGATCCGACTTCCTCCTGGAACCACACGGACCGCCCTTTCCCGCCCGCGATTTCCTTTTCGTCCGGCTGGCGGCTGAGCAGGGTCTCGCCGAACTGCTGGCTGTTGCGCACCAGCACCGCTTGGTGTTCCCCGTAGAAATCCGGCGTCAGCTGTGACAGCGCCACGGCCAGCGGCACATCCTGGGGAATGGCCACCAGCTTGGTCACCGTGCCGGCCATCTCGGGAGAACTGCCCGCGGACTGCACGCCGTTGAGGTAGTCGCCCACTGATTCCAGGTTGGGGCTCAGGCCCTCGGGGCAGAAATCGACCGTGAAATCCAGGGTGATGCCCTTGCCGGTTGCGTTGCCCAGGGCATAGGTGATCACCGCCGACTCCGGCGCCGTGAACTTCACCCCGTTGTTCGTGGCTCCCTCGGCGCCCGCAAAGAGCGTCTTGGAGAACTTCCCGCCCGAAATCAGCTGCGGGTTGAGCAGGCTGATCTCGATTCGGCCGGCGAGGTCGACGGTGCCGGTCGCGACGATCTCGTCGGTCTGTCCCGTGCCAAAGTCGATGTCGGCCTGGGTCACGCCGGTCGCCGTCTGCTGGAAACTCCCGACCAGATCGATGCGCTGCGCCTTCCCCGGGCCGCCCAGCTGCAGCGTGCCGCTGTTTACCAGCACGTTCGCCTCATTGCCCAACTCCAGCGCCGCGCCGGGCACGAAGAGCGCGCCCGCGTGGTTGACAAACCGGTCGTTCCCGCTGCCCAGGGCGAACTGCCCGTAGAAGGTCCCGTAGTTGTCGAACCAGTCGTTCCCCGAGGTGCCGCGGATCGTCGTGCCCGCAATGCCATCCCGGGTCGTGACGAGGCCGTGACTGATGACATGGTTGTTGGCTCCGCCGGACAGCCAGACCGCGGCCCCGCCCGCGCCGCCGATGATGGCCTTGCCCTCGGTCAGGGTGACATTGATGTCTCCCTGCCCGTCGCGCCCGCTGGACTGGGCGAAGATTCCCACGCCCGCGGTGCCGGTGGCGGCCACGTTGCCGTCAATGTCAAGGGTAACCGCGCCGGCCCGACCCGCGCCTCCCGCCGTGTCCGCAAAGATCCGGTCGACCATCCCGCCGCCGCCGCCCAAGCTCTGCGCGGCGAGGGCAATGGCCCGGTCGCCGGTGACCACGATGTCGCCCGCCTGCCGGAAGGAGATGGCGCCGCCGTTTCCGGAATTGTCCCGGTTGAGCGTCACTTGGATCGCGCTGGCCGGCGTGTCGGTGAACACGGCCCCGCCGCCGCCGCCGATGCTCTGCAGCAGCACGCCGTGCGCGAGCGCGCCGGTCGTCTGGATGGCCCCGGTGTTCGTCAGGGTGATGGCGCCGCCGTCGCCCTGCGAACCGGCGGTTCCACCGAGCGCCACACTCAGCCGGTTCATGCCGGTGACCAGGGTGGTGCCGCCGCCGGCGCCCACGCTCTGCACCACGACGGCCGGCGAACGCTCCCCGGCGGTGGCCTGCGCCCCCGCGAACTGCAGTTCGACCTTGCCGCCGTCGTTGCTCGATCCACCTGCCGCGCCGATCGACAGCGCCGCGATCCGCTCACCCGGAGCCGGCGAGTCCGCCGCCTTGACCACGGCGCCCTCCGCCGCGTCGTCGGCCGCGGCCGGCACCACGCCGGTTGCGACCGTCTGCACGGCCAGGTCGACCGTGCCCCCGCCGCCCCCGATGCTCTGGATGCTCGACCCGATGGACCGCTTGCCCACCGAATAAACCGTTCCGTCGCGCTCGAAGCTGATGGCGCCACCGTCGGCGTTCGTGGATTGGCTGCCGCCCAGGCCCGCCGAGACGTCGGCCGTGGCCTCAGTGTTCACGACGAACTCGAGGCGACCGTTGCCGCCGCCCCCGCCGATGGACTGGACGGTATCCACCACCGAGATGTCGCCCAGCGA
>DATIWI010000098.1:0-7535 GCA_035519475.1 Opitutaceae bacterium | reverse complement strand
CTGTTCACCGGGGGCATCTTCGGCGCGGTGGGCGACCTGCGCGTCGAGGCGAAACGCGAGGTGCTCGCGCGCATCATCCGCGCCAGCGGCGCCCGGGGCGAGGAGATCGTCGTGATCGGCGACGGGCCGGTCGAGCTGCGCGAGGCCCGCCGGCGCGCGGCGTTCGCGGTGGGCGTGGCCAGCGACGAGGTGCGACGCCACGGACTCAACCTTCCCAAACGCACCCGGCTGATTCGCGCGGGCGCGGACCTCATCGTCCCCGACTTCTGCCAGGCCGACGCGCTGCTGGCGCACCTCGGGCTGGACGTCTCCGCGTGATCCGCAGTCCGCCGTGTGCCCGCCCTCGTCCCGCCCTCGCCAGACCATCAGTGAAATCCGGATCGCTCTGAGCGGCGAACTGCGCGGATAATCCCATCCTCCCTGCCATGGACCCATTCGCTCCCCGGATACTCACCCCCGCGCAAGCGCGGGCGGCGCGCGACGCGCTGGACGCCGCCGGCCGGAGACTTGTTTTCACCAACGGCTGCTTCGATCTCCTGCATCGCGGCCACGCCACCTATCTCGCGTTCGCCCGGGCGCAGGGCGATGCGCTGTGCGTCGGCCTCAACAGCGACGCCTCGGTGCGCCGCAACAAGGGCCCACATCGTCCGATCAATCCGGAGCAGGACCGCGCCTTCGTGCTCGGCTCCCTCCGCGCCGTGGACTTCGTTGTGATCTTCGACGAGGACGAGCCCCGCGAACTTATCGGCCGGATTCTGCCCCACGTGCTGGTGAAGGGGCGCGACTGGGCGCACTACGTCAGCGGGCGCGATATCGTCGAGGCGCACGGCGGCAAGGTTGTGCTCGCCGACCTGGTCGAGGGCCGATCGACCACGGGCGTCATCGAGCGCGTGCTCCAGACCGGCGGGAAATCGGCGCCATGAACACGCCCAGCGGTCTGTTTCCGCGGCGGAGTTCCCTGGACCTGACGGGCGCATGGTCGTTTGCCTGGAGCGAGCAGTCGGGCGCATTCGCCACCATCGCCGAGGTCGAGCGCAGCGGGCTGCCCGTGCGCTCGTGCCGCGTCCCGGGAAATTTCGAACTGGATCTCCTGGCCCACGGCCTGATCGAGGAGCCGTTCTTCGGGATGAACATGGTGGCGCTGCGGCGGTTCGAGTCCGCCCACGTCTGGTATTTCCGGCGCTTCGACTGCGCGGTGCCGGCGGGCACCGCGGCAGCGCTGGTCTTCGAGGGTCTGGATTGCTTCGCCGACATTTATCTGAACGGGCGGCTCGTCGGCTCGACCGCGAACGCGCTGGTGGAACACGTCTTCGCCCTCGACGGCCTGCGCGCCTCGGGCAACGAGCTGCTGGTCCATGTGCGGCCCACCATGGAGGAGGCGCGGCGCTTCGAGTATCCGCCCGGCGCGATGGCGCATCCGTTCGCCTCCGAAAGCCTGCGGGTGCGTAAACCGCCGCACGCGTTCGGCTGGGACATCATGCCGCGCGCGGTGTCCGCCGGCATCTGGCGCAACGTGCGCGTGGAGTTCCTGCCGGCGGCCCGGCTCGAGACGGTCTGGCTCGAAACCACGGGCGCCGACGAGCACGAGGCGCAGCTCACGCTGCACTTCCGCGCCCGGCTGCCGCCGGGCGGGCGATCCGGGTACCAGCTCGCGCTCAGCGGCGCGTGCGGCGACGCGCATTTCGCGGCGGACGCGCCGGTGTCGTTCGAGGCCGGCCGGATGGCGGTTGCGGTCAAACAGCCCCGCCGCTGGTGGCCGCGCGACCGGGGGGAACCGGCCCTGTACACGATCGTGGTGCGGCTACTCGGGGACGGCCGGGAGGTCGACCGTGCGGAGTTCCGGCACGGCATCCGCACGGTCGAGCTGCGCCGCACGAGCCTGACCGACGAGCAGGGGCGCGGGGAGTTTTGCTTCGTCATCAATGGCGAGCGCGTCTTCATGCGCGGGACCAACTGGGTGCCGGCCGACGTCTATCACTCGCGCGATGCCGCGCGGCTTCCGCGGCTGCTCGCGCTGGCCGAGGAATGCGGCTGCAACATGATCCGGTGCTGGGGCGGCAACGTCTACGAGGCGGGGGAGTTCTTCGATTTCTGCGACGAGCGCGGCATTCTGGTCTGGCAGGATTTCGCCCTGGCGTGCGCCGTCTATCCGCAGGACGACGACTTCAGCCGCACGATCGAGACGGAGGCGCGCGCGGTGGTCCGCCGCCTGCGCCAGCACGCGTCGCTGGTCCTCTGGTCCGGAGACAACGAGGGCGACGTCGCCCGCGACTGGTACCGCCGCGGCTCGCCCGAGCGCGACCGGCTCACCCGCGGGGTGCTGCCGCGCGTGCTGGCCGACGAGGACCCGAGCCGCCCCTACCTGCCGTCATCGCCCTGCGTCGATGCCGCGGCCTGGCCGGCAGACCGCCGCTTCCTGCCCGAAGGGCACCTCTGGGGTCCGCCGCGCGACGCCTTTTACAAGGGTCCGTCCTTCACGCAATCGCTCTGTCATTTCGCCAGCGAGATCGGCTACCACGGCTGCCCGGGCGCGCGCTCCGTGCGGCGGTTCCTGTCGGCCGGGAAACTCTGGCCGCCGGGGAACGAGGAATGGCTGCTGCACGCCACATCCCCGGTGCCGGGTTTCGACCTCTGGCACTACCGGATCGAGATGATGGGCAAGCAGGTGCGGGACCTGTTCGGGTCGATGCCGGGGAATCTCGACGATTTCGCCTGGCAGAGCCAGTGCGTGCAGGCCGAGGCGGACAAGTTCTTGATCGAGCTTTTTCGCGGTGCGAAATGGCGCCGCACCGGGATCCTGTGGTGGAACCTGATCGACGGCTGGCCGCAGTTTTCCGACGCCGTGGTGGACTACTTCTTCGAGAGAAAGCTCGCATTCGACTTCATCCGCCGCGCGCAGCAGCCGCTCTTGCTCATGCTGCGGGAGCCCGACGGGGCGACGCAGGAGCTCGTCGCGTGCAACGACACGCGCGCCGCGATCGCCCTGAGCTACCGGGTGCGCGAGCTGGACGGCGGCCCGGTGCTGGCCGAGGGTCGGGGCAGCGCCCAAGGCGACGCGGTGACCCGGCTCGGAGTTCTGGCGTACGAGCGGGGCCGGCAGCGGTTCCTGGTGATCGAGTGGGAGACGCCGTCGGGAGCCGGTCGCAGCCACTATCTCGCCGGCGAGCCGCCGTTCGACGCGGCGCGCTACCGGCGCTGGCTCGAACAGGCCTACGGCCCGGAGATCTGTTCCCGCTGGAACGGCTGAAGCGGGACGGCCTTCGGGGCGCCAGGCATCACGGCCGCCTGGCGCCAGCAGGCTTCAGAATGGCGGGTGTTGAAGGCCGGTGGGTTGAGGCCTGAGGTTGAGGTCGAGGGCGCGAGTTTTGGCTCTCTTCGGCGCTCGGCTCAGGATGCACAACCCGCGCCCGGCCAGCAGAGCGATCAGAAGGCGGCGCTGCCCCCTGCTGGCGGCGTTTTGCCGCGGTCGGGTCGTGGGCGATAGAGGCTTCGCCGCCGGGGTCTTACAACGACGCCGACAGGAGCGGGGCTGCGCGCCCGCCTGCCGCCCAAAGCCCGGGAACGAAGCACCGCGCCGTTTCATGGCGGCTACTATCCGGATGCCCCACTGGGTCGAGAACTTCTTCCGCCGAATCAAGCGCTTCCGCCGGATCTGCGCCCGCTACGAGCTTGCAGGGACGTCCTGGGCCTCGTCCCACTTGCCGCGGTCATCGATTGACTGCCAAGCCCGGTTTGAAGACACGCCCGAATTGGGCGAGCCGGTCTCCCGCCCTTTCTGCAAAACCTGGGATCCACGCGCCCACGCATTTGGCCGAGACCCGCCGGCTCGCTCCGGTCAAAACGCGTAGCGCGAAATATCGGTGAGCCCTCGGGACCCCATTTTGCGCATTGGTCACGAGTCGGGCACCAACCACAGGCAATCGCCCAACCCGTTCGATTGCTCTGCCGCAGGCAAAGTCGAACACAGTGGTTCCATCACTCGCAGCTTCTTCAAACCGCCATGAATACCCGCACCGCTTTGGCTCTTGTTCTCCTCGCAGCGCTGAATGCGGTCGCTCTTCTGCTCTTATTCTTCGTGATGATGCGGATCGCCGCCTTATTGACGGACTTAAGAGCCACCAACTTGTTCCCATCGAACCCGACGAGGCTCGCAATGAGCGTGAATTCGGGGGTCGGTGAGTTGCTCGCATTGAAGCGATGAACCCGCGGGCGCGGTCATCGTTGATGCACGTACCTTCGCAACAATCGCAGCGAGTAGCCAGGGACAGCCACGAGGGATCGCGGCACCCGGTGTTGGTACGCGACGAACGCCAGCCCGATCGCTTGGCGGCGATCCTCGCACCGCGGCGGTGACCCCGTCATGCTTTGCGGCGCCCCTGCGCGAGCAGAATCCGTCCGACGACGTTTGGATGGGAATTCGGAGCATTCACGCCACGGCCGACCGCAGGACGGATTGAGTACTCCGGCAAGACAATGCTTCGCCCGAAAATCCGGTGAGCCCCCGGGCCACCTTTCTGCGCATTGGTAGCCGAATGCGAACTCCAACCATGAACTCCTCCGCGCCCCGCGCTTCACAGTCGCGTGTTTCGTCCTGGCGTGTGCGTTCCGCGTCCGGCCGGTCCGCCATGGAGTGCTGAGCGACCCGGAATCCTCCCCATGAAGACACCATGCTATTTGTTCGCGGGCCTCGCGCTCGCATTCCTGGCCGGCGCTGCGGCGGCGAGCGCCGATGTGGCCACCGACTGGTATGCCCAGCTGGATCTCGCCCAGCAGACCTCCGGCCAAAATGCCGGCGGCCGCGCCCGGGCTGATGGAATCGTCCGCGCGGCCCTCGCCGGAGCCATGCTGGGCATCGACGCCGACCACCAGTCCGGCCGGGCGGCCGAGCCCGCCCCGGCCGGCGCCAATCTGGAAGCGGCGGCCGCCCAAGCCGCCCACGACGCCACGGTCGCGCTCTATCCGGGCCGGATTTCGGCCCTGGACATCCAGCTGACTGAATCGCTCGCGGGCCTTGATGATACGCCTTCGGCTATCGCCGCGGGCCGGGACTGGGGCAAACACGTGGCCGCAGTTGTCCTCGCCGACAACGAGACGGCGGTATCAGTCAACGCCTACACCTTTGCCGATTTGGCGCCGGCGCAGGTGGCACCAGCGCCCGTTCCCGCGGCGGCTGCGGAAGCTGCAGCTATCGGTCCCGGGCGGTATCGATTCACCACTCTGGCCGGCGCATCTGGCACGAAAGGCTATGTGGACGGAGTCGGCTCCGCCGCCCGCTTTGACAATCCCCGCGGCATCGCGGTGGATGCCGAAGGAAACGTCTATTTTTCCGAGCAAGACCTGTGCACAATTCGAAAGATCACTCCCGATGGCGTGGTCACCACGTTCGCCGGGGCAGTCGGCCAGAGGGGCAGCCAGGACGGCACGGGAACCGCGGCCCGGTTCAACGATCCTGGCGATTTGACGGTGGACGGCGCAGGTAACGTCTATGTCGCAGACTCTGACACGATCCGGAAGGTCAGCCCCTCGGGCAGCGTAACCACCATCGCCAACACCTCGGGCCATATTGCCGTGGACGATGGCGGCAACGTGCTTGTCGCATCTGATTATAACCAAGCGATCGACAGGATCGCGCCGGACGGGACGATTTCCAGGCTGACCATCAAACTCCCCACCGGCTACCCCGGCAATCCCTTCTGGTTTGATGCGGTGAAGGCGGATCACGCGGGAAATCTGTACGTGATCCTAGATGACTGGGATATCACCGCCGCGCTCAAGCTCACGCCCAGTGCAGCCGGAGAATATGTGGGCCAGGTAATCCAGGATCCCGCGCCTTCGTATTGGGCCACCGCAATCGGGCTGGATGACGCCGGCAACCTTTATGTGCGCTATGATGCCGATCCGATCTACCGGTTTTCGCCGGCGGGACAGGTTGAGGTCCGCTATGCCGCGGGCAGTTCAGGCGGATTCTTCTGGGGCAGCATGTGCGTGGACAACGTTGGGAGAATCTTGGCGTTGCCGGAATACTTCGACTATGTGGAGAAAGTCGGCACGATCGAGATCGGGACTTTTGATCCGACAGCAACGGGGCTTTCGATCACTCGCCAGCCAAGTGACGAACTCGGTGTTTCGGCCGGTTCGGGCGTGTATTTTCACGCGGGCGCGGCCGGTGCGGCGTCACTCGCTTACCAATGGTACCACGATTCCAAGCCAATTCCGGGGGCGACAAATCCAGATCTGTATTTGCGGGGGGTGCAGGCTACCGACGCAGGATCCTACTACGTTGTCGTTACCGACGGTGCCGCCAGCGTCACCAGCAGAAATGCGACGCTGACGGTCACCCAGGCAAGCGCGCCCAACCCGCCGCCACCTGCTGTTGCGCCAACGGCGCCGGCAACTCCGGCCCCGGCCGGCACTGGTTCTGCCAATTCCGGCGGCGGCAGCTTCGACCTGTGGTTTGCGCTCCCGGTGTTCGCTCTACTGGCCGCCGCCCTCCGTCGGCGGCCGGCGGGGCGATGCTGGCCCTCAGTCAGCAGAAATTTGCATTCGCTCGATTTGTGATTAGCTGGGAAGCCATGCGAACCCCGGCAAACGAGCGAAAGGACGTCAATCATGGTCAAGGCCGGCCTCGCTGACGCACCAACCGCGGGACGCCTCCTGGAGGTGGTTTACGATGAACTGCGCAGGCTGGCGGCAGCGCGGATGGCCCGTGAATCGGCGACGCAGACGCTCCAACCGACTGCACTCGTGCACGAGGCGTGGCTGCGATTGGGCGGCGACCAACAGCCGACGTGGGAGAACGAGGCGCATTTCTTTGGCGCCGCCGCCGAGGCCATGCGCCGCATTCTCATCGAGCGGGCCCGCCATCGGAACGCGGCGTGCCGCGGCGGAGGGCGGACCCACGTGCCAATTAGCGGCTTGGAGCTCAGCGACGCTTGGGAAGATCCCCACTTGCCGGCGGTCGATGAAGCGCTGGCGCGGTTTGCCCAAGCCGAACCGAAGAAGGCCGAGTACATCCGGCTCCGCTATTTCGCGGGGCTCCCGCTCAGCGAGGCGGCGAGAGTGCTGGGCATTTCCGAGGCGACGGCCAAGCGCTGGTGGGTGTATGCGCGCGCCTGGCTCTACCGGGATTTGCATCCGGGAGTGTAGGCGTCTGGTCACCCGATCCCCCTGCAGGCACTGCTCCACCATCCGTGGCGCGAACCATGGCCCGAAATCGCACATGGCGAAGGGGTGATCTCCACCGGGCCGGCGGACCAAGCCGGCGGCAAAGTCGATTGACCGCGCCCCAAGGCGCAAGCGCCGCAGCGCAACCATCGGATCCGGCATCGGAGATTCTTCCGGAGTGAGCCTCCGCGCCTCCGATTTACGCATTGCACCTTTGACCCCGGTCACTCTGTGAGTCCCACTGATCCTCGTAGCGAAGAGACCCTGTTTGCGGCGGCGCTCGAGCTGCCCGAGGCAGCGCGAGCGGCTTACCTTGAGCAGGCCTGTGGCGGCGATGCGGCGCTGCGCGGCTCGGTCGAGGCCTTATTGCG
>DATIWI010000097.1:0-2409 GCA_035519475.1 Opitutaceae bacterium | reverse complement strand
CCGGAAGGTGCTCGAAGGCTGGCGTCCCCACGGGGATTCGAACCCCGGTTCTCACCGTGAAAGGGTGGTGTCCTAGGCCGGGCTAGACGATGGGGACCCAAGCGCGGAGTTGGGCACCCTACGGCGCACCCCGACCCTCGCAAGGCTTTTCTGCGGCGGCCAGCTTCGCGCCGCGCCCGAAGCTTGCCCAGGGAATTGGTTGCCAGCGCCGACAAAGGTCTTTTGCGTCCTGCGTGCCCTCCCGCGCGCGCTTCCTCCCATGACTTTCGCCGACATCGCCCAAGCCATCCCCTCCGCCGCAGTCACAGAGATTGACGGCCTGCCGTTCCCCAAGCTCGCCTCCGGCAAGGTCCGCGAGATCTTCGACCTCGGCGACGCCCTCCTCATCGCCGCCACCGACCGCCTCTCGGCTTTCGACGTGATCCTGCCCGACGGCATCCCCGGCAAGGGCATCGTGCTTACCCAAATGAGCCTGTGGTGGTTCGCGCAGACCCAGCATCTCATCGCCAACCACCTGCTGCCCGACCAGGCCGGCCTGCTGGCGACGAGATACCGGCTCTCCCGCGACCTCCAGGTGCGCAGCATGGTCGTGCGGAAACTGACGCCGCTGACCATCGAGTGTGTGGCGCGCGGCTACCTGATCGGCAGCGGCTGGAGTGCCTACCAGAAGACCGGCCAGGTCTGCGGCATCCGCCTGCCGCCCGGCCTCCGCCAGGCCGAGCGCCTGGCCACGCCGATCTTCACGCCGACCACCAAGGCGCCCAAGGGCCAGCACGACGAGCCGATTGACGACGCCCGGGGCGCCGCGCTCGTCGGCGCGGGCCTCTACGCCCGGGTGAAGGCGGTGAGCCTCGCCCTGTATCAATTCGGCCACGACCGCGCCGCGCGCGCCGGCATGATCCTGGCCGACACCAAGTTCGAGTTCGGCACCGACGCCGCCGGCAACCTCTTCCTGATCGACGAGATCCTCACGCCCGATTCGTCGCGGTACTGGCCGCGCGACCAGTACGCCGTCAACCAGTCGCCGCCGAGCTACGACAAGCAGTTCGTGCGCGACTATCTGCTCGACCTGAAGTGGGAGCAGAAACCGCCCGCGCCGCGCCTGCCCGCCGACGTCATCGCCCGCACGCAGGAAAAATACCTTGCCGCGCTGCGGAATCTGTTGGGCTGAGGCGGCGGGCCCGCCGATTGAAGATGCAAGAGGGAAGACGTAAGCTTCCCGTGCCGCGGTTGTCCCCGCTTCTTGCTTCTTCTTTCTTCCTTCTGCCATCGGCACGCGCGGGAACGCCATCTCGAGGCGCTGAGCAATACCCTGAGATAAACGGCGAGGGCAGGCGACCCCGCCCTACAGGCGTCGGCGCGCCGCGCGCCTACCCGATCAGCGTCGCCCGGCGGGCCGGCACCGTGCGCTTCTGCGCGGCCCGCACCAGCTCGCGCCGCAGCCAGTCGAGCGCCACCGTGACGGCGCGCTCCTTCACCGTCGTGCGCTGGCCGGCGTAATGCAGATTCTTCGACCAGACGCCCTGCGGCGAATGCAGGCCCAGGAAGACCGTGCCGACGGGATTGTCCTGGGTGCCGCCGGTGGGACCGGCGTAGCCGGTGATGGCCAGCCCGTAGTCCGCCTCCATGGTCTCGGCCACGCTCGTGGCCAGCGCCACCGCGCACTCCGCGCTGACCGCGCCGTGCTGCGCGATCAGGCATTCCGGCACGTCGAGAATCTGGGTCTTCGCGTCGTTGCTGTAGCAGACGATGGCCCCGCGGAAGAACTTGGAGGCGCCGCAGACGTCGGTGAACAGGTTGGCGAGCAGCCCGCCGGTGCAGGACTCGGCGATCGCGAGCGTCTTCTCCTGCGCGCGGAACAAATCAGCGACGACCTTGGCCAGCGAATCGTGGCCGTAGCCGACGAAGTCCTCCCCGAGCAGCGCGACGCATTCGGCCGCGATCGCCTGCAAATCCGGCATCCCCAGGTCCCCGCCCGGCGCGCTGAGGCGCACGTCCACGCGCCACTGATGCGCGCAATAGGCCACGCTCAAGGCGGGGCCGACGCGGTCGAAGATCGGCTGCAGCTTCATCTCGAGCGCCGATTCGCCCACGCCGGCGGTGCGGAGCTGCACGTAGGCCTCGCTTTCGCTGACGAGTCCGAGCTTCGCGAGCCGCGGCAGCACCTGCTCGGCGAACAGCGGCTGCAGCTCGTTGGGCGGCCCGGGCAGCATCACGAGCACCTTGCCGTCTTGCTCGACCCACAGGCCCGGGGCGGTGCCGTTGGCATTGGGCAGCACCTCGCCACGCTCGAAACGGTACGCCTGTTTGAGATTGTTCGGCGTCATCTTCCGGCCGAGCCGCGCGAACCGGTCGGCGATGGCCGCCTCGATCGCGGAATCGAACACCAGCTTCTGGCCGATCACCCCG
>DATIWI010000096.1:0-18452 GCA_035519475.1 Opitutaceae bacterium | reverse complement strand
CCCGGCATCTCCACATCGAGCAAGACGAGATCGATCGGCGTGCTCCGGAGCGTCGCGATGGCATCGGTGCCGCTGCCGCACTCCCCCACAATCTCGACCGAGGGCTCGTCGCGCAGCAGGGCGCGGAGCCGCTCGCGGGCGAGCGGCTCGTCGTCGACGATCAGGGCGCGGAGTCGGGTCATGACCTCAGGTGGCGGGAAGGGTCAGCCGCACCACTAGACCGCCCTCCGGGTGGTTGGCCAGCTCGAAACGGTGCCGGTGGCCGTAGAGTTCGCGCAGGCGCGCGCGCGTGTTGCCGAGGCCGATGCCCTCGCGGGTGAATCCGCCGGCGGGCTCGCCCGCGCCGTTGTCGCGCACGGTCAGCACGACCACCCCGGGTTCCCGGCGGGCCGTCAGCTCGATGCGCCCCGGCCGCGCATGAGGCTCGACACCATGCCGGATGGCATTTTCCACCAGCGGCTGGAGAATGAGGCTCGGCACCTGTGCGTCCAGGGCGGCGGGATCCACGTCGATCGCGACCGACAGTCGGTCCCGAAAGCGGATGCGCTCGATCTCCAGGTATTTCTCGATGAAGGTGATTTCATCGTGCAGCGGGGTCAGCGGCTGGCCCGGGTGGCTCATGGTGAGCCGCAGCAGCTCCGCCAGGCGCACCAGCATCCGGTCGGCGGCGTGGACGTCGCTGTGCATGAGCGACGCGATGCCGTTGAGCGTGTTGAAAAGGAAGTGCGGCTTCAGCTGGCGAAGCAGGGCCTGCAGGCGCACCTCCGCCAGGTGCTTCTCCAGTTCAAGGGCGTGCACCGTCCGCTCGTGATATTTGCGGTAATATTCGAGGGCATGGCTGGCCGCGATGATCACGCCGTAGATGAGGAGGTTGAAGGGAAAGGTCCTCACCAGCAGGGGACGGAACACATCGGCAAACGTCACGGGCTCCGCGATCAGCATGCCCTGCACTTGGCCGACCAGCGAGCGCAGGACTACGTACACCAGCGAGCAGACCAGCGCCGCCGCGAGATGGATGCCGGCCGTGCGCCAGGCGTTGCCGCCTTCGGGCGGAAAACGCCGCGCCAGCCACAGGATCGGCACCGACAGCACGGCCCACACGTACCAGTCGCCGAGGCACGAGCTGATCGCCTGGCTCCACGTGACCGTGCGGCCGAGCAGCGTGCTCGACAGATAGAATTGGCTCGCAAATGCCAAGCCCACGAGGGTCCAGAAGGTGCCGAAGGCCGCGCCACGGAGCAGCAGATGCACGAGCGACCGGGTCCAGGCCCTTGTCATGCGAGATATTGTTTGCAAATGAACCGTCAGGACAAGCAATACATGTCCGCCCTCGTGCGGAGCCGCGTGTGAATCCCTCGCCGCCCACTTTTTCGCGTCAGCCGGTGATCGGCCGGACCGCCTGGCCGGGACGGCCCACCGTGCCGCCCCTGCTGCCGATCGTGCTGCCGCTTGTGCTGGCCGCGATCGGGCTGAGTGTGGCCTTGGCGTGGCTGTTTCCGGCCGCGGGCTCGCTGCGCCCGGCCCCGGCGGTCCGCTTCACCGACGTCACCAAGGAGTGGGGAGTCCGGTTTGTTCACCGGGGCGGCGTGCAGGATCCGCCCACGACCCTCGGCGGGGCGGTGGTCGTGCTGGACTACGATCGCGACGGCCGCCCGGATCTCTTCTTTGTGAACGGCGCGCCGTGGCCGTGGGAGGACGCGTCCGCTGCACCCGCCACCACGTGCGCCCTCTACCACAACGATGGCAACGGGCACCTCTCGGATGTCACCCGGGCCGCGGGGCTGGCCATCGTGATGCAGGGCATGGCCGCGGCGGCGGGCGATTTCGATAATGACGGCTATCCCGACCTGTTTGTCACCGGGGTGGGGCGGAACCACCTGTTTCATAACCAGGGAAGCGGAACCTTTGCCGAGGTGACGGACTCGGCAGGGGTTGGCGGCGACGGCCAGACCTGGAGCACCGGCGCCACGTGGATCGACATTGACGGCGACGGGCTGCTCGACCTGGTGGTGGCGAACTATGCGCACTGGGTGGGCGATGTGGATCTCGCCACGGCGTTCAGCATTGCCTTGATGGGCCATTCCTATGGCGCGCCCACCGGCTTCGTCGGGGCATTCCCCTCGGTGTATCGCAACCTCGGCCACGGCCGGTTTGCCCCGGTTCCGGGCTCGGCCGGCATGCGCAACATCGATCCCCAGACTCATCTGCCGGTGGCGAAAGCGCTCGCGGTGGTCCCGCTGGATGCCAACGGCGACGGCAAGCTCGATCTGCTGTTTTCCTACCATACCGCCGGCAGCGCGCTTTTCCTCAACCAGGGCGACGGGACTTTCCGCCAGTGGGCCACCGGGGCCGGACAACGGAACGAGGGCGCGTCGGCGGGCCTGGCCTCAGCCAGCACACCGGCCTACCCCCCGAGCGCGGACGCGCAGGCGATCCTTTCCGCGCTCGAGTCGGCCCAGCGCTCGGAGCGGCGCGGCCGGAGCGAACCCGAGGTGCATTTGGGCGGAAAGCTGGGCGTGGCCCCGCTGGATTACGATCTCGCCGGCCGTCTGGACTTCTTCTCCGGCAACGGCCACGCCGAGCCCGACGTGAATCGGTTTGAAGCGGGGCGCGATTTTGCCGCCGTGCCGCAGCTTTGGTGGAACCGCGGTGACACCTGGATCCCCGCGGCCGCCCCCGGCGCCGCGGGAGGCGCCTGGGCGCGGGCGGTGGTGGCCCGCGGCGTGGCGGTGGCGGACCTCGACGGCGACGGAGATAGCGATGTGATCATCGCGCAGAACAACGGACCGGCCATCGTCCTGCGCAACGATGAGCGCAGTGGCCTGCCCTGGCTGCGCGTCGCCCTGATCGCGACGCGTTCGCAACCGGGCGCGGGCGGAGCGCGGGTGGAGGTGCACACGCCGGGCCGTGCGTTGGTTCGCACGATGGCGCCGGCAATGGGCTTCATGGCGCAGTCGGAATCGATGCTGACCTTCGGATTGGGCGACGACGCCCGCGTCCGGGAAATCGTGATTCACTGGCCATCGGGACAGCGTCAGGTGGTTCACCCGGATTCGGTCAACCGGACGCTCACAATCCGCGAGCCCTGAGCAGGCCGCGCGCGGTCAAGAAGACGGACTCCGCCTCTCGAGGACCGGGGCGCACGCTTGGGTCGCTCTTCCCCTCGCGCTTCGGTTTGAGCTCAATGAAGCCGCCAGCGGGGAGCTGCGAACATCGCGTCCAAAATGATAAAACTGTTTTATAAATGTTAAATACTGTTGACACCGTCACGTGAAAGTCCCTTCTTTCGTTCACACACTGGGATCGCGGCTTCACTAGTTCTGTGCGTTCACCCTCAACACCAAGCCCCACGCCGACCGCGCCAACGGTGCCGCACCGTTGTGTCGGCTGAATTCGGACGCGGTCATCGAGCAAAACCAGTCGCGTGCGGTCGCACTGACTCGCGCCGCGGAAATCACCCTCGGAAATCCGCCAATTACCCCTGAGCAACTGCAGATCACCAATCCGGCAGTCCGTCGTTTCCGTCCTCCGTTCTTTTTCCGGCCCGTGCACGAGCGTCACGGAAATTCAAGGTCCGCCCGTGGTCGTGAGTGCCTGACCGAATCGCTCGCCGGCTCCGCAATCCCGATTGCGCGCCGATCATGAACCAACCCCATGAATCTCCGCCTCCTTGAGGCGTTGGATTTTTGCCCGCCAACACCATGAAACTCCCGAATGTGCCAGCCAATCACACTCCCGCGAGGGTGCTCCGCCTTGCCATGGCGGCCGCGCTCTCGCTGTCGCTGATCCGGGTGGGCCTCGCCCAGTCCAACACCGTCTCCACCGCGAGCGCCGACCAGAGTTCGACCGTCACCTCGGAGGAAATCGTCAAGCTGTCGCCCTTCGTGGTCGACGCCAGCAAGGACGTCGGCTACCGCGCCACGAGCACCCTCGCCGGCAGCCGCATCAACACCGACCTCAAGGACGTGGCCGCGCCGATCCAGGTCGTCACGAAGGAATTCCTGACGGATATCAACGCAGTCGACATCAACGACGTCCTGGCCTACACGGCGAACACGGAGGGCACGCGCACCTTCACGTCGTCGACGATGAATCTCGGCCGCCCGTCCGACGACGTCGCGGGCAATCCGCAGGGCACCACCCGCCTGCGCGGGCTCGCCGCGCCGGACATCACCCGCGACTACTTCTACACCATCGGGTCGTACGTGGGCTTCGACACATACAACCTCGACCAAGTGACGGTTGACCTGGGACCCAACTCTCTGCTGGCCGGCCTGGGTTCTCCAGGCGGCATCATCAATTATTCCCCGCAGTTCGCCAGCCTCGGAAAGAACACGAACGAGCTGTCCTACCGCTTCGGCAGTTGGGGGGACCAGCGGGCCACGTTTAACAGCAACGTCGTCGTCAAGGACAATGCCTTGGCGGTACGCCTGGCCGGCATGTGGTCAGACCGTGGCTACAAGCAGCAGCCCGCCTATGACCATGACAAGCGCCTCTATCTGGCCGCCACCTACAAGCCGTGGAGCAAAACCACGATTCGCGCGAATTACGAAATCGTGAAGCAGGCCCAGCGGCATCCAAACACGATCACGCCGGAGGACGATGTCACCCCGTGGCTGCAGGCGGGGTCGCCCACGTATGATCGGACCTCGCCGCAGCCGGGCTCGTATGGCAACGCCATCTGGTGGTTTGGAGACCAGAATCTCTTTACGACGATGTACAGTGCGAATGGCCAGCGTGAGCGGGCGTTCAACCTCAACACCGGGTATACCTACTCGCAGATGCAGCCGTCCAACGTCGGCATCTGGGCGCCGCTCCGGATGCACAACAACCAGTACATCGATCTCGCGGACAAAAACCTGAATCCCAGTGTCTACAATTCGCGGCTCGACACGCTGGAGGTGTCCATCGACCAGGAAATCCTTCCCCACTTGGACTTCAATGCGGCGTACGAGCACGAGCATTTCACCTCGGACTACATCACCCTGTTCCGGGCGGAGTACGCGAGCTACTATGTCGACGTCGACACGCTCCTGCCGGATGGCGCGGCCAATCCACATTTCGGCGAGACTTTCATGACGTTCCGCGGCCTCGACAACCTGCAGAGGGACGACAACACAAACCGCGTGGGCCGGGCCACACTCACCTACGAGCTTGACCTGAACAAGACCAACAAATGGCTGGGCCGCTATCGGGTGACCGGTTTCTTGGAGGATCGGCGCACCGAAAAGGATCACATCCAGTATAACTCAAAACGCTCCGACGCGGCGTACTACAGCGGCGGTTTCACCGAGACGGGCAACCGCTATTACCTCGGCGGCACCGCCGCGAACGGGTTTATTGCGACGGCTGTGCCCCAGACCCCGGTGCTGGTAAACAACGTCCCTGCGATCGATATCGTCAGCGGCTCCGCCGTCCACGACACCATGAGCAGCTTCTGGTGGACCAAGAGCGTCCAGAAGAGCCTCACGAAGTTGAGTTCTTCCGCGTTTGTTCTGCAGGCCTACCTGCTGGAGGACCGGATCGTCCCGATGCTGGGCATCCGGCGCGACAGTCAGGATCAGGCCTTCGCCAGTGCGGTCGACCCGGATCAGGTGAGTTCTTCGACTGGCCTGCTGAATCCGGTCGGCCCGTATCCGCCGTTCACCAGCTTTGCGCTGCAGACCAAGAGCTATGGCGTGGTGGTGCATCCGTATCCGATCAAGTGGCTGAGCTTCCACTACAGCCATGCCGAGAACTTCAATCCCACGAGCGTCGGCAAGATCGACTTGCTCGGCGCGGCGCAGCCCTCCCCGCACGGCGTCAGCAAGGACTACGGTTTCTCCGTCGACCTCTTTGACGGCAAGCTGAACGCCAAGTTCAACTGGTTCGAGCTCAAGGCAGAGAATGGCGATGCGGCCAGCGTGACCTTCCCGTTGTCGCAGTGGACTGTTCCCTTCATGGATCTGATTGTCATGCCCGAACTGGCCGCCAAGGCCGGAGTCGCGTACACGCCCGGCGTAGCCTCAGGCATCAGCGTCGGCGACAGCCGACTGGGCGGGTACACCTCGGATCAGGTCTCCAAGGGCATGGAGGTCACGCTGACCTACAACGTCACCAGGAACTGGCGCGTGATGGGCACCCTCGCGAAGCAGGAGGCCAAACAGTCCAACATTGCCAGCAAGCTGACCGCCTTCATCAATAGCCGGCTGGCCTACTGGCAGTCCCTCGCGGGCGGGCGGTTGTGGAACGATGACATCAGGACCAGCAACAATCCGTGGGGTGTAGTCCAGAACGGTCAGGAGCACTGGAACCAGTTCGATCTGCCTTACTTCGTTGCCTACCAGGCGTACGATGGTCAACCGTCCCAGCAATTGGCGAAGTGGCACGCCAGCGCTTTGACGAACTACACGTTTGATACCGGTCCGCTGAAGGGATTCAACGCCGGCCTCGGCGGCCGCTACATCGACAAGCAGATTATCGGCAATCCGGCCGTCTACGCCGGAGGCACGGTGGTCGGCTTGGATCTTGCCCATCCCTACACGGCGGGCGGATATGTGGCGATCGACGCGTGGGTGGGCTACACGATGAAACTCGCGAAGGGGAAATATCTCCTCAACATCCAGTTGAACGGGCAGGACCTCCAGGAGAAGGGAGGCTTCCGGCCGATCCTCGCGAACTCGGACGGCACGCACGCGGCCTTCAAGATCGTCCAGCCCCGGACTTACTATGTGACGGTGAAGCTCGACTTTTGAGCGATGGCGTCGGGCGGACGAGCCCGCGCGAGTTTCTTGCAGCACTCCCGGCCTCTCCGGGAGTGCTTTTCTTTTCATCGCCAGCAGCGTGATCGGGAGCGGGCGCTTGGATCGCGCCACAGAAGGGGCGCAGGTTGCCTCCGCGCCCGCCCGCGGCGGGCGCGCGCCGGGCTACGGATTCAAGCGGCGAAGCTCGTCGGCGCAGGCCGCTTCGGTTGCAGTGTCATTTGCCTGCCGCGCGAGTTGCGCGCCCTCGGCCAGGAGCCGGCGCGCGTCATCCTTCCGTCCCAGACGCGCATACGTCTGCCCCAGGAAGAGGGAGGCCATGGCTTCCGTCGGCTGAAGCCGATGGTAGGCTTCAAGCTGCTCCAGCGCCTCCGGCAGGCGTCCTTCCTGGCCGTACAGCAAACCCAGGCGAGCGTGCAGGTCCGGCAGTTCCGGGCTGATGGCCAAACCCTCCTGCAGGCGCTTTTCCGCCTCGTCCGTCCGGCCGGCGCGGGCGGCAGCAACTCCGCTGGCGAGGCACCACCTCGTCATCAGGCGTCGGGCGCTTACCGACCCGGGATAGCACTCATATAGCGGACGGAGGTAACGGGCCGCGGCATCCAGCCTTCCCGCCTCCAGCTCGGACTGGCCGAGTAGGATCAGGGCGCGGGGAAATGTCGGGTTGATTTCGAGCGCCCGCTGGAGACACGCCTCGGCTTCCTGCTTCCGGTCGAGTCGGAGCAGGGCGTTGCCAAGGTTGTAGTGAGTCTCGCTGAGGTTGGGGGCGCGCTGGGCGGCCAAGCGATACGCGCCGACCGCGTCTTCCAGCCGGCCGGAGACCTCCAGCGCCAGTCCGCGGGCGGTCTGCAAGTCCGCCGCGTCGGGCATTGAGGCCAGCCCTTGATCGGCCGTCTGAAGAGCTTTCTGCGGCAGGTTGAGCGCGCGATAGGCCTCGCTCAAGGCGGCGTAGAGATCCGACGACGCGCCGGGAAGCTGCGCTCCCTGCTCGAATAGGTCGAGCGCCTTGGCGGCGTCGCCTTGGCGGAGATAGGTCCTTCCCAGTTCAGCATAGCCGCGGGGGTCCTTCGGGGCGAGGCGGATGACCCGCTCCAGCAGGGCCACCCCGCGGTCGCCGTGGCCGGTCGCGTTGTCGACCGACGCCCAGAGGGAGAGTCGCGAGGGGTCGTAGCACCACGTGCGGAGCTCGTCGAGCCAGGCATCGTCCGCCTCGCGGAAGCGGCCCGAGATTCCGGCAACGTGTCCGAGAAAGCGCTGCTGGTTCGCCCCGGCGGCGTCCCCGCCGGCGGCGAGCACCTCGGCATAGAGGTTGTGTGCTTGGGAAAAGGCGGGGGCTTCGCGCACGATTTGCTCGAGGAGCGCCGCCGCCTCCGCGCGCTGATCGCGCTGGAGAGCAAGGCGCGCCAGGGCGATCTTCGAGTAGGGATCGCCCGGAACGAGCGCGAGCCGGCGACGGTAATCACGCCCGGCTGCATCCATCTGGCCGGTCTTGAACTCCCACTCGGCGAGTTTCAGCCATGCCGGCGCATAGTCCGGAGCACGCTTTACGGTCTGCTGGAGGCAAGCGATCATGCCCGGATCGTCGCCCACCGTGCGCCGCAGGTCGGCGAGGTAATAGCACCAGCGGGCCTCCTGCGGCTGCGCTGCCTGCAGGATCCGCCAGCAGGCCTCGGCCTCGTGGCTGTAGCCGTTCGCGTGGTAAAGCCGCCCGAGTTGCCGCACTCCCTCCAGCGCGTGCCTCGAGGAAAGCGCCATTTCCTCGGCCTGGCGCAGCGCGGCGCCGAACGCCGCGGGCCAGGCGGTGACGTCCGGCATTGCCGGAAGGCTTGCCCGCAGCCGCTCCAACTGCCCGTTCCGCCGCCAAAACACGCCCGCGCCTACGGCTGCCAGCATGGCCGTTGCCACCACCAGCCACACGAGCCAAGCCGCGATCCGCGGAGTGCTGGCGGCGGCTGACACGGACAGTACGCGATCGGCTGCGGGTTGAGGGTGTTTTTTTGCCACGGCGTTGCGTCGCCCGGATCGCGCCACGGCAGCCAGACGAGGGCCTGCGCCCACGCCGCGGTCCCGGCACCGGATCGGCCGAACGCTGCTGGAGACCCGGTGGCAGCAAATCAACAGGATTGGCCACCTGCTCGCAAGTGACAATTTCCCCGCCCGCCTGAGCGGACGGTTGCGGGAGGTGGGGCGGGGGTTCGATCTGGCACCCCGGGGATCGCGGCCTTCGCGCCCCGATGGCCGGAGAGCCCTCCGGCTTCCTTGATTGGGGGTACGGAGAAGCTTGATGAGTGCAGTAAAACTGTCACGCTTTGACGGAAACCGCAGCCAGCCGCGGTTACACCAGCACTGGCAGAACCGCCGTGAACAGGAGCGGCGCGTGGGTGCGGTCGAAACACAAGCCATCGTGAAGAAACCGACCGAGAGTGAGAAACCCGGGCCCGCGGTGAACCTGCCGGCGGACGCGGCCGCCAATCGCAAGACCGACTCGCGCCCGACCGAGAAGAAGGCGACGATCTACGACCTTGCCCGGATCGCCCACGTTTCCCCCGGCACCGTCAGCCGCGTCCTGAACAACCGCGACCGGGTCAAGGCCGAGACGCGCGAGCGCGTGCTGCGCGCGGCCACCGCGCTCAACCTCAAGCCGCAGGCGTCGGTTCGTCTCCGCACCGTGGCGATCCTGTCCGAGCCGTCCTACCCCGATCGCGTCGAGGGCTATGCGGCGACGCTCACCGCTCATCTCTCGTTTGCCTTCGCCCGGCGCAATATCGGCATTCTGCTGCCGTCGAATCCGTTTGAGGAGCTGCCGCACAAGTTCCTCGACGGCATCGTGGCGGTGACCGAGGACAAGGCGTTGCGGGGTCTGGTGGCCGAACTGGAGAAGCGGATTCCCGTGGTGCACCTCGACAAATTTCCGCCAGGATCGGACGAGTACGTGGTTTCTTCAGACCACTACAACGCGGGCTACCTCGCCGCCCGCCATTTCATCGAGCGCGGCAAGGTGCGCCCGGCGTTCTTCGGTCAGGACTATGCTCCTTTTGCCGAGCGCCTGAAGGGCTTCAAAAAGGCGCTGGTCGAGGCCGATCTCCCGGCGGATGACCAATGCACCTCCCTGTTCGGACCCGAGAACAATCACGTGTCGGTCGTGACGCGCCTGGTGCGTTCGCAGGCCGACGCGATCTACGCGCCGGGCTCGAGCTTTCAGGCGCTCGAGTGCCTGCACATCCTCGCCTACGTGATGGGCCTGAAGGTCCCGGGCGACATCTCGCTCATCGGCGGCGAGAACGAGGGAATCTCGTCGCTGTTGAATCCGCCGCTCACGACGATCGAGGAGCCCTTGCGGGAGATGGCCGAGCAGGCCGCCACCATGCTCGATCGGCTCACGTCTGGGGAGAATGTGGCCCAGCGGCACCTCAAACTCCCGGTCCGGCTGATTGAACGAAACTCGGTGCAATGACCATGGGGCTGCGGGTGCACCGCTGGCGCGACTTCGCGGCGCCTGAATGAGCGGACGCGCGCGGCGTGCCCGGGCATCATCAGTCGCAGGATCATGCAGGTTTTTCCCCGGAACATCCATTGCCCTCACGGGCGATTCTGGCGTAAGATCGTCCCGGATTCTTGGAAGGCACCGAGTGCGTTTTCCCGCCATGACTTTCCGACCCCGCCATTGGCCCGCCCTTCTGGGGTGCTGCGTGGCCCTGGTGGGTAGCGCGGTGGCCGATCCTTTGTCAGTCACCATCCGGCCTCCGCCGGCGCCTTCGGCCGAGGGCTTTCACCTGGGTACGGCCCGGCGCCCCGACGGCGCGACCCTCGCGGTCGACAGCGCCAGCCTGCGACTCGATGGCCGGCCCTGGGCCCCGGCGATGGGCGAATTTCACTATGCCCGCTACCCGGCCGCCGAGTGGCGCGACGAATTGCTGAAGATCAAGGCCGGCGGCGTCGACATCCTCGCCACGTATGTCTTCTGGATCCATCACGAGGAAAGCGAGGGCCAGTGGGACTGGTCGGGGCGCCGCCATCTGGGCGAGTTCGTGCGCCTGGCCGGCGCCGCCGGATTGAAGGTCGTGGTGCGGTGCGGCCCGTGGAGCCACGGCGAGGTCCGCAATGGCGGGCTGCCCGATTGGCTGCTGCAGAAGGGGTGGACGGTCCGCAGCGACGATCCGCGTTATCTGGCAGCCGCGCGCACGCTTTTCGGCCAGGTCGCGGCGCAGTTGCGCGGTCTCTTGTGGAAGGACGGCGGGCCGGTGATCGGCCTGCAGGTGGACAACGAATACAACGGCCCGGCGGAGCATCTGCTTACGCTCAAACGCATCGCGCGCGACGTCGGGCTCGATGTGCCTCTCTACACGCGCACCGGCTGGCCAGCCTTGACCACGCCGATGCCGTTCGGGGAAATCGTGCCGCTCTACGGTTCCTATGCCGAAGGGTTCTGGGACCGGGAGCTTACGTCGATGCCCGCCCGCTATTGGACGGCGTTCAGATTCTCGACGCTTCGCATCGATACCAACATCGCGAATGAGCAATTCGGAAATCGCAACGTCCAGGACGCCCCGGACGTCACGCGGTACCCCTATCTCACCTGCGAGATCGGCGGCGGCATGATGAACAGCTATCACCGCCGGATCCTCATCGATCCCGCCGACATCGAGTCGATCACGCTCGTGAAACTCGGCTCCGGCAGCACGCTGCCCGGTTACTACATGTATCACGGCGGCACCAATCCGGAAGGGAAGTTGACGACGTTGATGGAAGCGCAGGACACGCCGGCCACGAACAACAACGACCTGCCAGTGAAGAACTACGATTTTCAGGCGCCGCTGGGTCAGTACGGGCAGATCCGTCCGCACTATCATCTGCTGCGACGCCTGCATCTGTTTCTGCACGATTTCGGCGGGCCGCTAGCCGGCATGCCGCCCGCGTTGCCGGAGGTCATCCCGCAGGGCCGGGACGACATTGCCACGCTGCGCTGGGCTGTCCGCTCGAATGGCGCGGCCGGATTCGTGTTCGTCAGCAACTACGAGCGGGCCCGCCGGCTGCCGGCGAAGGCCGGTGTGCAATTTGCGATCAAGCTGCCCGACCACACGCTGACTTTTCCCGGCTCGCCCGTGACCATCGCCGGCGGCAGCCGCTTCTTCTGGCCGTTCAATCTGGAACTCGGCCACGGCGTATCGGTGGCATGGGCGACCGCACAGCCCATCTGCACGATCGACGACGGCGCCGAGCGCACCGTGTTTTTCGCGGAGACACCGGGCGTGCCGGCGCAGTTCGCGCTCGCGGGGGAGCCTTCGCCGCGCGCCGTGCCGGCCGGTCGCGCGCCGGCGGTGCGGGTGCGGGGAAGCGACGGCGCCACCGTGCGGATTGTCGTGCTCAGCGAGGCCGACTCACTCGCCCTGTGGAAGGGAGAGTGGCGGGGGCGCGAGCGGGTCTTTCTCACCTCCGCGGGGCTGGTCATCGATGGCGATCAGCTGCGCCTGACCTCCCCCGAGAGATCTGATCTGCGCATCGGCATTCTTCCCGCGCCGACAGACATTGCGGGCGGTGAAAAGGACGGCGTCTTCATGCGATTTGTCCCGCCGCCACCCCGCCCGGCCGCTTTCGCCGCATCGGTGGTCGAAATCCAGCCGGCCGGACCCGCGCGCGAGATCCATCTGGGACATGCGTCGGATCCGGTCGCTGAACAACCGTCGGATGCCGACTTCGCCCAAGCGGCCGTGTGGCGGATGAGACTGCCGGACAATCTCGACCTTTCAACGGACCCCCTCCTGCGCATCCGGTACATTGGCGATGTCGCTCGTGCCACGCTAAACAGCCGCTTGATCACGGACGATTTCTTTCACGGCGCCACCTGGGAGATTGGACTGCGTCGCCATGCGCCCGAGATTCTCCGAGGGGACCTGCGCATCGCGATCCTGCCGCTGCGCAGGGACGCCGTGACGGGATCCGCACGGAAAGTCTACCTGGCGGACGAATTGATCCCCGATTTTGGCGATGCCGCGAGCGTGGTGCAGCTGCAGGGCGTCGAGATCATTCCCCGCTACCAGGTGTCATTCCCGGCCGGCGGCACGCGGTGATTTTGTCGATGAAACTCCACGGCATTGTCCTCGCCTGGATCGCGCTGACCGCTGCCCGCGCGAGCGGCGCCGCGGAACTCGCCTACGTCGATGAGGCTGGCGTGATCCGATGGACGGCCGATCAACGCGAGGTGGCGCTGTTCGGGGCGAACTATTGCCTACCATCGGCCTGCGACTATCGGGCCGCCGGCTATGTCGGCTCCGACCGGAAGAAGCTGGTCGAAAAAGACCTCGCGCATTTCGCCCGGATGGGCTGGGACGGGATGCGGCTGTGTCTGTGGGGCGACTGGGAGAATTGCGACCGGGCCGGCAACCTGATCGTCAACGACCATCTCGACGTGCTGGATTACACGATCGCGCAGGCGAAGCAGCGCGGCATCTACCTTTTATTCACGCCGATCACGACCTACGCGTCATGGTTTCCGGACGGCAAGCCGACTGATCCCAATCCGGGATTCTCGCGGTTCTACCCGCGTGACCAGCTCGTCACGAATCCGGAGGCCATTGCCGCGGAGTGCAACTACCTGCGGCAGATTATGGCGCACGTGAACGCCTATACGGGTGTCGCGCTCAAGGACGAGCCGGCGATCCTCTTCGTGGAAATGATCAACGAGCCCACGAGTCTGGGCAACGATCTCGCGGGAGGCATTGCCTACATCGATGCGCTCGCCCAGGCGGTGCGCAGCACCGGCTGCAAAAAGATCCTGTTCCACAATGTCAGCCAGGATTTCCGGATTACGCCGGCGATCAAGGCATCAACCGTGCCGGGGGTGTCCTTCGCCTGGTACCCGACAGGGTTGAACAGCGGCCACCAGCTCAGCGGAAATTACCTGCGGACGGTGGATGATTTCGTGCCCATGTGGCGGCCTGACCTGCTGCACACGCCCAAAATCGTCTACGAATTCGACTCCCCCGACATGATGTCGGGCTTCATGTATCCCGCGATGGCGCGCGCCTTTCGCAGTGTGGGCGCGCAGTTCGCGGCGATGTTCTCCTACGACATGCTCGACACGGCACCGTACAATCTCGGTTGGCAGACGCATTTTCTGAACTTGGTCTACTCGCCGCGGAAGGCGGTGAGCGCGGTGATCGCAGCCGAGGCAATGCGCACGTTGCCGCGCTACGCCCACTATGGCGACTACCCCGAGAATTGCCGATTCGGACCGTTTCGGGTGAACTATGAAAGCGACTTGGGCGAGATGGTGACGGACGAGAAGTTTTTCTATGCGAATGACACCCGGACCATCCCACCCCACGTGGCGAATCTGCAGCATATCATCGGGGTGGGCAGCTCGCCGGTCGTCACGTACGAGGGGAATGGCGCTTACTTTTTCGACCGGATTGAGGCCGGTGTCTGGCGTCTGGAAATCTATCCGGATGCGGTGATCGTGCATGATCCGTTCGCGCAACGGCTGAATTCTCGCATAGTGTCGTCGCGGCTTGTGACACGGGCATGGACCATGCGCCTGCGGCTGCCCGATCTCGGAGAAGCGTTCGCCATCAAGCCGCTGAATGAAGGCAACACGTATGCCACCGTCGCGCACGAGGCGGCCTTCACGATCAAACCCGGAGTGTACTTGCTGGCACGCGACGACCAAGTCGATCCGGGCCAACTGCCGGCGCGTGTGGGGCGGCTCGGCTTGCGAGAGTTCGTCTGCCCGGCGGCGCCGGACTTGCCGGCGCAGGTGTTGCCGCAGGGCCGCGATGTCTATACTGCGGATCGGGCGCTGGAGGTGGCCGCGGACGTGGTCGACGCGGGTCCGGCGCGCGCGGTGACCCTGTATGCCCGGGCCGCCGGTTCCGCGGCGTTTCAGAGCTGGCCGATGCCGTGGCAACACGGCTATCGCTACGCCGCCAGTATCCCGGCCGGCACGCTCCCCGCCGGCACGATGGAGTATTATTTCTCGGCTGAAACGGAAGGCGGAAGGGTGCGCAGCCCGGGCGAATCTGAACGGTTCTGGATTTTCCGGATCGTGGCGCCCGACGAGTCCCTGGGGTTGTTTGACGCCGCCCGGGATACTCCGCGTTTGGCGTACACCCGCATTGGCGACGACATTCGCCACGGCATCTTCAAGTACCTGGCCGCGACCGACCGAGATCCCGCGGCGCTCCGCCTGTCGTTGCCGCTGAGTTACGACAGTGCCTTGGACGATTACACGGCGTCCCTCGCCATCAAGGAGCGGATCTTCGACCGGCGCGCGCAGGTCGGAATGGCGACAACCTTGCTCATCCGCGCCCGCGGGTCGATCGACGGGCAGCCCCTTTGGATCACCCTGGTTGAGTCGGACGGCACGTCCTGGAGCGCGCGTCTTGCGCTGACGTCGGTCTGGCAGGACATCGCCGTGCCGCTCCACGATCTGCAGATCGCGCTCGGAGTGAAACTGCCGCAGGGTTTCCCTGAGCGCTGGAATTATTGGCTCGCACCGGCGAAAGGCCGCGGTGGTTTCGGCGACCGGCTGAATCCGGCGGCGATCGAACACGTCCAGATGTCGTTACGGCCCGAGCCCGGCGGGGCGCAACCGGGGGGCGGTGCCCCCGACGCTTGGGCGGACATCGCGACTGTTGCCGTGGCATTCAAATGATGCCGGCCTCTCCCGGAGTACACCGCCGTTGATGGACTTGCACATGTCAACGGTCGCCGTGCTGACTCGATGGTGCGCCGGCGCCGGGCGGGCAGGATCCGATTGCGCGCCGGGCGGCATCGCCACCCGGGTCGGCGGCTCGGCCTGCGCGCCAAATCAGAGGCGCTGGCGCAGCTCGGCTGGCAGCAATTGTCGTGCGAACACGCGCAGTCGTTCATCGGGAATTTCAATTGCGAACGCCTTGCTCAGTACCAGCAGGCGAAAGAGCGACGCCGTCGTCAACGAGCGAATCCGGGCTTCGTCAAGCGCAGTCAGACAGCGCCGCACCTGCTCGCGCGCAAGATCGGCCCGCTCGCCTTCGGCCAGCACGATGGCCAGACTCACCCGGCGATCCCACGGCAGCGTGCGGTCAAAGCCGCCCGCCAGGATGGGCACCAGTTCGTTGAATGTCTTGGTGAAGCCCGACGCATCCGCACGCGCCTTGGCCACCTGCGCAATGGCCACCAGGGCCCCGAGGTCCGCCGGATAGCGTTGCAGTGCGAGGCTGGCGGACATCGCGAGATCGAGTTCCTGCATTTCGACGAAGTACTCTGCAAGGCGGCCCAGGGCGGCGGCTCGGTTGCCCTCGTCGGTGACCTCGAAAATGACCACCGACTGTCCTTCAAAACCGGCGATTGCCGGCAGCGGGTAGGGAAGCGGCCGAAGCCAGGTCGGCAGCTGCCAGCGATGCAACGCATTGATGAACGAATCTTCCGGACGGCGCAGGGTCCAGCGGGCAAACTCATCCAGATCGGAATCCCACGACGGAATGATGAGGTGGGTGACGCCGCGCTCGCCGAGCAACGCCTGCGCTTCGTCCGCGGTGGTGGCAGTGACAATCCGGTTCGTCGCTGCGAGACCGTCCCGGTTCTCCCAATTGGGCGTCCCGAGCCCGCGCAGTCCGCCATAGAAGCAAAGGCTCACCGTGCGGTCAGGCGGAGCCAGCACCACGGCCCCGCCTGGGCCGGCATGCGCCGCGATCCAATGGGCGAGCGCCCGCTCGATGAGTCCCTCCACCTCGAGTTTGGTGAACTCGTTCTTTCCGCTGGCGGCCGCCGGCGGCACCAACCGGGTCAAACCGGCCGCCAAGGCCAGTCCAACGATTCCCGCCTCAAGCCAGCGGCCGCGCCGGGGCCTGACCGCCCTGTCTGCAGCCGCCATTGCCGTCACCACGAGCGTGAGCAGCATCACATCAAACAGGTTCCACCAACGCAGTTGGCAGCAGGCCAGCGCGAGCAGGGCCACCACCGGGCCGAGGGCGACGACGAGGACTGCGCGCCGGCCGCTGTCGCTTTTGCTGCGGACGAAAAACCCAAGGGCTAAACCCAGCAACAACACCGGCAGGCATGTTGCCCCCACCGCGGCGCTGAGACCGTCCCGGGCGATCCAAGCCATGAGATTTGGCGCCACAATGCCGTTCGGCAGACTGGTAAGGCGGTTGGCCAAAGCGTCGCCGGTGATGATGGTCTGCGTCTTGGTCAGGGCCATGGCGGCGGGCAGCGCGGCGATGGCCGTGGCAGCGAGCGTCAGGGCCATCGCGCTGCGAAGATTCCCGCGGAGCTTGGCCTGTTCCGGCGGGGTCCAACACCAGGCGAGCATCTCGCCCACGCCGATCCAGGCGAGGCCGTAAAGCGGATGATTCACCTGCAGCCTCTGATCGAGATGCGCAGGATAGTATTCGACAATATAGGCGACAAGGGAGGCCGTCGCCCCGCCGAGCGCCCAAGCCCGCCACGGCACCGGGGCCGACGCCTTGCCCGGCGTCGACTGTGGGCTGCCGCGGGTCACCCAGGCGGCTGCCGCGGCCCCGAGCGCAATTCCTGCTAGTATCGGCAATTCGCTCGAGGCGTTGACCCACAAACCGACCCCGCCGGCGACGCCGGCGAGCAGGAACGAACGCCACTCGCCGCTCTCTTGGTCGATGCCGATCGTGTCGCACGGTGGGGCTGGTGGCCGGAACCGCAGCCCGGTTGCACGGGCAACCCCGCTCACAAGCGGCAGCACACTCCCGAGCGCGCAGATTAGGACCAAACCCCGCTCATCGGGCACCCCCGGGAGAAAAGCCGCAGCCAGCGGATACAGCGCCACCAATCCGAGGGAAAGCAGTGCGGCCGGAAACGCGCCGAATCGCCGCGCCACATAGAGAGTGGAGCCGATGAGGAAAAGCAGGTGCAACACCGGGTCGGCGAAAAGCGCCGCCCCCTCAACCGACAAACCGAGCGGCCGACCGGACACCTCGTGATCGCACCAAGCGATGAGCGCCAGCCACCAGTGATAGGGCGAGGCCGAGTGCACCTCGCGGCCGAAGGGAGCATTTTCGTAGTCGACCTGGCGCACGCGCCATCGGCCGAGCGCCAGCATTTGTTGGGTTTCGGCAATCCATTGGTAGCTGCGACTGTTGTGCTCCGGCACGATCAGCCAGCGCTGGCCGCCAGCGTAGCCGGTGGGCGAACTAGGATCCACCATCGCTTCTTCCCGTTCGATGCTCGATACGTATTGCACGCGCCGCACGCGGGTGTAGTCGGTCCAGACGAGAAAGCCGGCGGCGCAGAGCGGAATGAGCAGCCAGGCGCGGGAAGTTAGCCGGGGAGATATATTCATCGGAGTGCCGCGTTTCCGCAGGTCGCGTGAGCCCGCAATTGTTGCCAAAACCGCGCGGCAAGGAAAGTCCTGATTCCCTCGGCCGGCGGGCGCCTCCTTGACTTCACACGACCGGGTTCGGACTATCGTTGCGTCCCATGGTTGCTCACGAAAACCTCCATCGCCCGAGGGCGCAGGATGCCGTTGAGCAGGGGGTGCGCGGGGCCGTGCTGGCGGGGGCGGTGTTCGCAGTGCTGGCGGCCTGGGCGGCGGATACTTCGATTGGATTGGCGGAACAGGGCTTGGCGCCGCGCTCGGGGCCGCGGGGGCCGACGCTGTTCAAGGTGATGCCGCCCCAGGAGACGGGCGCGATCACGGAGAACCGTTACAATGATCCCAAGATGTGGGGCGAACGCTACCATGAATTCGAGGTGGGTTCGATTGGC
>DATIWI010000095.1:0-9390 GCA_035519475.1 Opitutaceae bacterium | reverse complement strand
CCAGCAGCATCTCCTCCTCCTCAGCGGCCATTACGAGGGCATCGACCAGCGGATCCGCGAGTGCCTGATCGATCAGGAGATCAGCATCGGCGATTATGTGCTCACCAACGGCACGCTGGCGGCCGCGGTGCTCGTCGACGCAGTGGCCCGTTTCATCCCGGGCGTGCTGGGGGAGGAAAAGTCGTTGACGAGCGAAAGTTTCACCGGCAAGTTGCTCGACTTTCCTCAGTACACGCGGCCCGCCGAATTTCGCGGCATGTCCGTGCCGGAAGTGCTCCTGTCGGGGCATCACGGCGAGATCGAGAAGTGGCGGCTTGCGCGGCGTATCGAGAAAACCCGCCAGGTCCGACCCGATTTATTGGAGAAGCAGCCACATGAATCCGATCATCAAGGAAATCACCGCCCCCCAGCTTAAGAAGGGCCTGCCGTCCTTCAAGACGGGCGATGGCGTGCGCGTGCACACCAAGGTGCGCGAAGGCGACAAGGAGCGGATTCAGATCTTCTCCGGCGTCGTGATCGCCCGCAAGGGCCACGGCATCCACGAGACCTTCACCGTCCGGCGCATCAGCTACGGCGAGGGCGTCGAGCGCGTGTTCCCGGTCCACTCGCCCAACATCGACAAGATCGAGATCGAACACGAAAGCGAGAACATGCGCGCCCGCATGTATTACCTGCGCGAGCGGACGGGCAAGGCGGCCATGGCCGTCAAGAAGAAACGCTATGAGTACGAGGCGCTGGCGGAGACCGCGCCGGCCGCCGACGCGCCCGCCGCCCCTGCGCCGGAGCCGACCGCTCCGGCCAAGGCGGAATGACCCGGACGGTCGGCACCGCTTGAGCAACCGGCGAGCCGGAGTGGCTCGCCGCTTTGCCGGCCAAATTTGGGCTTCCCACGGCGCGGGCCGCGCCGTTAAACCAGCACGTTTGCCTGGCCGCGCTCGTGCCGGCGGTTCTCAATCACCCTTTGCCCATGAAGCTCAACACGGAAATCCTCGCCCACGCTTGTGCCCAAGCGCGCGGTCTCGCCATCGACGCGGTGCACAAGGCCGGCATCGGACACCTCGGCCTGCCGCTCGGCGCCACGGAAATCGGCGCGGTGCTGTTCGGCCACGCGCTGGTGCACAACCCCGAGGAGCCGCGCTGGCTCAACCGCGACCGGTTCGTGCTCTCGGCGGGCCACGGCAGCATGTTCCTCTACGCCTGGCTGCACCTCAGCGGTTACGATCTGTCGATCGACGACCTCCAGGGATTCCGCCAGTTGCATTCGCGCACGCCCGGCCACCCCGAGTTCCGCCATACGCCCGGCGTCGAGTGCACCACGGGCCCGCTGGGGCAGGGCGTGGGCAATGCCGTGGGCATGGCGATGGCCGGCCAGATGGCCTGCGCGCGCTTCAACACCCCCGAGCACCCCCTCTTCGACTATCACGTGATCTGCCTCGCGGGTGACGGCTGCATGCAGGAAGGCGTGGGCATGGAAGCCGTGGCCTTCGCCGGCCACCAGGGCCTCGACAACCTGATTCTCATCTACGACTCCAACGACGTGACGCTCGACGCCATGGCGGCGAAGACGCAGAGCGAGAACGCCGCGGCGCGGTTCAAGGCCATCGGCTGGGATGTGCAGACGCTGCCCGACGGCCACGACATGGCCGCGATCCTCAAGGCGATCAACCGCGCCAAACGGGCGAAATCAGGCAAGCCGCAGCTCATCATCGCGAAGACCATCATCGGCAAGGGCATCCCGGAGGTCCAGGGCACCGCGAAGGCGCACGGCGAGGGCGGGGCCAAGTTCGCGGACGCGGCGCGCGCCGGGCTGGGCCTGCCGGCGGACCAGCATTTCTACGTGAGTGACGCGGTGCGCGCCTATTTTGCGGATCACAAGAAGCGGCTGATCCGCGGATGGAAGCGGTGGCAGAAGACCTATGAGGCCTGGCGCGCCGCCCATCCCGACAAGGCCGCGCTGCTCGACGCGCGGACGGCGGTGCCGGGCGCGGCGGAACTGCTGGCGAAAATCCCGGTGTTCCCGGCCGACGTGAAGCACCCCGGCACGCGCGGTTCGGGGCGAGAGGTCCTGCAGCCGCTCGCCGCCGAATTGCCGCTGCTAATCAGCGGTTCGGCCGACCTCCACGGCTCGACGTACAACTACATCAACGCCGACAAGGATTTCGACAAGACGAACCGCGCGGGCCGCAACATCCGGTACGGCATCCGCGAGCATGCGATGGCGGCCATCAATAACGGCGTGGCCTACGACGGGCTCTTCCGCCCGTCGTGCGCCACGTTCCTGGTGTTTGCCGATTACAGCCGGCCGGCCATGCGCCTGGCGGCCATGGCGAAACTCCCTGTCGTTTACATCTACACCCACGACTCGGTCGGGGTGGGCGAGGACGGCCCCACGCATCAGCCGGTGGAGACGATCTCGTCGCTGCGCCTGATCCCGGGGCTGGACGTGATCCGCCCGGCGGACGCGGAGGAGACGGCCAGTGCGTTCGCCGCGGCGATGGCGCGCCTCGACGGGCCGACGCTGATCGCACTGACGCGCCAGGCGGTGCCGAACCTGAACGACATTCCACCGCATGTCCGGCGCGCCGGCGTGCTCAGGGGCGGCTACGTGGCGGTGCAGGAGACCGCGCCGCTCACCTGCATCCTGATCGCGACCGGCAGCGAACTGCAGCACGCGCTCGCCGCCGCAAAGATCCTTGGGCCCGGGGTTCGCGTCGTATCCCTGCCGTCCTTCGAACGCTTCAAGCGGGAGCCGGCGGAGTACCGGGACGCGGTGCTGCCGCCATCCTGCCGCCAGCGCGTGGCAATCGAGGCGGGGGTCACGCCGCTGTGGCGCGAGTATGTCGGTCTCGACGGCCGGATCGTGGGCATCGACCGCTTTGGGCTCAGCGCCCCGGCACCCGTGGTGATGAAAGAGCTCGGCATCACCGCCGACGCCGTCGTGGCCGCGGCGCGGGCACTGTGACGGGCTAGGGCCGCCGGCAGAACCCCGCGTGGCCCAGGAGGGCGATCTGCGCGGTACCCGCGGCGCTGCCGCCCGCGCGGGCAGGGCGCAACGCTGCGCTCCGGCCGCCCGCCGCGCCTGGTTTGCCGCCCGCGCGCCCGCCGCGAATCCGGCCGCCCAACATGTCAACTATTCGTTGACATGCATCACTGTAACCGGGGCGGACGCCGGGCGGCGGCAGGCGGGCGAGGGCGGGGATGGAGGGGAGCGAACCGCGGCCGGTGGACCGGCTTCGCGGGATCAGGACCGAAGGCCGAACAGGAATTCGCGGATCCAGCCGGCAAAATCCTTGATGACTTTCTTGCGGCCGGCGCGGGAGGTCCACCATTGCGCAGGATCGTAGTCGTCCTTGGGGATGGAAATGACACCCACCGGAATCGTCGGGTCGATCAGGCGGCGGTAGGCCAGGAGGGTCTGTCGGGCGTGCGGTCCCAGCGTCACGACATTGATTCCCTTGGGAGTGAGGCCGAGCGCACGCAGGCGATCGCGGACGACGCGGACCGATTTGGATGTCCGGTTCCACTCCGCCCCCGGCCCCGGACAGGCGACGATCTGCGCGCGGTCGATCCCAAGGGTCCCGAGCCGCTCCGCCGCCCCTTGAACGTAGGATCGCCCGCTGGCGCCCGCCGGTCCGGCGTGATCCGCCAGGCCGGAGACGAGCACGCGGCGGTAAGGGCCCTCGCGGAACTCGCGCGCGGCGGCGACCAGCACGTAATCGGGCACCCAGCCCTCGACCACCAGGACGTCGGCAGACACCGGCCGGCTGATCGCGAGAAACGGATGCACCCAGCGGACGACGGCGATGGCGGCCGCACCGAGGACGCCAACCGCCAGCCAGGTTGTCCACGGCAACAGCCGAGGCCGCGGCTTTCGATCGGTGGGTTCGGGCATGGCTCGCGGGGAATTTGATCGCTTCCGCCGAACCAAACGAGACAACGCGAATCACGCAACGCCGTGGGCGGGAAAAGCCCGCGTCCGCCGATCGGCGCGGTTCTGCAGCTGCCTTGCGGGATCCGCTTCTGGTGCGAGCCCGAATCGATAAGGCCGCCTACTGTCTGGCGGCGGAGGGGCGGAAATCGTCCGCGCGGACTTGTCGGATTAGTTAGGAGCCTTACGGTCTGCCCCCTTATTTCCGGAGCCACCATGCCATTTCTGATGCTGAAAGACCTGCCGCGTTACGAATGCCTCCTGGACGCGGCGAAGCAGTTTCCCGATCTCGATCCCTCGGCGACCGCGGTCTTTCTCCACCTGCTGCGGGCGGGCGACGAGGTCTTCGGCCTGGCCGAGCGAAACCTGGCCCGGCACGATGTTTCCCCGGGGCGGTTCGGTGTCTTGATGCTGCTGTGGCATGGGGCGCACGACCACGAAGCCGGTCCGGGCGGCAATGGCAGCGGTCTGCCCGCGCCGCGAACCCCCGCCGAACTTGCGGACGCCGCCGGTGTCACTCGGGCGACCATGACCGGCCTCATCGATACGCTCGAGCGCGACGGGTTGGTGAAGCGGGTGCCCGACCCGGCGGACCGCCGCACGATGTCGGTGGTCCTCACCTCCAAGGCGACCCGATTCCTGCGCAATCTCCTGCCGGGGCATTTTCAACTCATGGCCGCGCTGACCGGCATGCTCACTGAATCGGAACGCCAGACGCTCGTGCGCCTGCTGAACAAAATCATCGAGCAGGCCACGAAGATCTCCGCCCGGCCCGTGCCGGCTGAATCCGTCCCCTGACTTCTGGCCCCTGCTCGCCCCTGAACCTCGTCTCCGCACCACCTGCTACCATGTTCAAGAAACTCGCCATCACCATCATCGGGCTCGTCGTCCTCGTCGGCGTGCTCGGTGGCATCAAGGGACTGCAATTCCAAACCATGTTCGCCGCCGGCGCTGGCATGAAGCCACCACCCGAGCCGGTCACGACGGCGACGGTCACCGAGGAAGCCTGGGCGCCGACAATCGATGCGATCGGCTCGCTCACCGCTGTGCAGGGCGTGACCGTCGCCGCGGAACTCGACGGCAAGATCGTCCAGATCGCCTTTGAGCCCGGCAGTGTCGTCAAGGCGGGCGATCTGCTCGTCCGGCAGGACACCTCCACGGAGGAGGCCCAGCTGCGCTCGGCGGAAGCCAGCGCCGCCCTCGCGAGAATCAACCTGGAGCGAGCCCGCGAACTCCGGACACAGTCCACGATCGCCCAGTCCGAACTCGATGCCGCCGACGCGCAGTCCAAGCAGGCGGCGGCGCAGGCCGACAACATCCGGGCCACGATCGCCAAGAAAACAATCCGCGCCCCCTTTGACGGGCGCCTGGGCATCCGCCTCGTGAACCTCGGCCAGTCATTGAAGTCGGGCGATGCCATTGTCTCCCTCCAGTCGCTGGATCCGATCTACGTGAACTTCCTGCTGCCGCAGCAGCGCCTGTCGCAGCTGGCGCGCGACCTGGTCGTGCGCGTGACGAGTGACGCGGTGCCCGGCACGGTGATCGAGGGACGGATCACGGCGATCAACCCCGACGTGGACAGCGCGACGCGCAACGTGCGCGTGCAGGCCACGCTCGCCAATTCGAGCGAGCATCTCCATCCGGGCATGTTCGCGAACGTCAGCGTGGTGCTGCCCAGCACTGACCAGGTTCTGGTCATACCCGCCACGGCCGTGCTCTACGCGCCGTACGGCAATTCGGTGTTCGTCGTCGAACCGAAGAAGGATGATCAGGGCGGCCAGGCGACCGAGGTCCTGCGCCAGCAGCTCGTGCGCTTGGGGACGCGCCGCGGCGATTTTGTCGCCGTCACCTCGGGTCTGAAGGCCGGCGAAACCGTGGTGACGTCCGGGGTCTTCAAACTGCGCAACGGCATCGCCGTGACCGTGAACAACAGCCTGGCGCCCAACGCCCAGCTCGCGCCGCATCCCGCTGACAGCTGAGCGCCGCGCCGTCCGGACGGCTCCAGCCCGATGGCTGGCGGGAAGACACCTGCTCCGAACCCGTCGCCACGATCACCGCAACCTCCCGCTCCTCTTTCTCCGTGAAATCCACCCTGACTGACATCTTTCTCCGCCGGCCCGTCCTGGCCATCGTGGTCAACCTGGTAATCATCATCGCGGGCTTGCAGGCCGTCAAGACCCTGAACATCCGCCAGTATCCGCGCAGTGACAACGCCACGGTCACCGTCACCACCGTGTACATCGGCGCGAGCGCCGATCTCGTGCGTGGCTTTGTGACCACGCCGCTCGAGCGCGCGATCGCCGCCACGGACGGCATCGACTACATCCAATCGCAAAGCTCGCAGGGACTCTCGCTCATCACCGTCCGCCTCAAGCTCAACTACGACCCGATCAAGGCGCTGGCCGAAATCAACTCCCGCGTCAATCAGGTGCGCAACGACCTGCCGCCCGAGGCCGAACTGCCGGCGATCAGCGTGCAGACGGCCGACAGCCAGTTCGCCGCCGCCTACCTCAGTTTCACCTCCGAAGTTTTGCGGCAGAACGAAATCACCGACTACCTGGTGCGCGTCGTCCAGCCGCGCCTGAGCGCCGTGCCGGGGGTCCAGCGGGCGGACATCCTCGGCGCGCGCACGTTCGCGATGCGGATCTGGCTCAAGCCGGCGCGCATGGCGGCGCTCAACATCAGCCCCGCGCAGGTGCGGGCGGCGCTCGCCGCCAACAACTACCTCGCGGCGGTCGGCCAGACCAAGGGCTCGCTGATCCAGGTCAACCTCACGGCCAACACCGACCTGCGGTCCGTCGAGGAATTCCAGAAGCTGGTCATCCGCGAGCAAAACGGCGCCATCGTCCGGCTGGAAGACATCGCCGACATCGTGCTGGGCGCGGAAGACTACGACACCGAGGTGCGCTTCTCGGGCGAGACGGCCGTCTTCATGGGGATCTGGCCGCTGCCCAACGCCAACTCGCTCGACGTCGTGGCGCAAATTCGCGCGGAGATGGACTCGATCCAGAAGAACCTGCCCACGGGCCTGCAGGGGCGGGTCGCCTATGACGCCACCGCGTACATCCGCGACGCCATCCACGACGTGACGCACACGCTGATGGATACCCTGATGATCGTGGTGGTGGTGATCTTCCTCTTCCTCGGCTCGTTCCGTTCCGTGCTGATTCCGGTGGTGGCCATTCCGGTTTCGCTCATCGGCGGCGTGTTCCTGATGCAGGTCTTCGGGTTCACGATCAATCTGCTCACGCTGCTGGCGATCGTGCTCTCGGTCGGACTGGTGGTCGACGACGCCATCGTCGTGGTCGAAAACGTCGAGCGGCACCTGCGCGAGGGTCTGCGGCCCATGCAGGCGGCCCTGATCAGCGCGCGAGAACTGGTGGGGCCGATTATCGCGATGACGATCACGCTGGCGGCGGTTTACCTGCCCATCGGCCTGCAAGGCGGCCTCACGGGCTCGCTGTTCCGGGAGTTTGCCCTGACGCTCGCCGGGGCGGTGACGATCTCCGGCATCGTCGCCCTGACGCTTTCGCCGGTGATGTCGGCCTATCTGCTTCGGCGCGAGGCGGAGGAGCGGGGTTTTTCGGGGCACATCAGCCGGCAGTTCGAGCGCCTCAAGGCCGCGTACGGGCGGGTCCTCGAGATCACCCTCGGCGCGCGGGGCTACGTCTACGCCGCGTGGATGGTGCTCGGCCTGCTGACGCTGCCCCTGTTCCTGTTCTCGCCCAAGGAGCTGGCGCCGACCGAAGACCAGGGAGTCATCTTCGGCATCCTCAATGCCTCGGCCAACGCCACGCTTGACCAGACAAGCAAGTTTGCGGCGGCCGCCAACCGGGCTTTCATGAGCGAGCCGGAGACCGCCTTCACGTTTCAGATCACCACTCCCAGCGGCGGCTTTGGGGGGATGGTGGTGAAACCTTGGGGGGAGCGGAAGCGGAAGATCTTCCAGATCTTGCCCGAAATGCAGCGCAAGCTCCAGGCCATCCCCGGCATCCAGCTCTTCCCGGTGCTTCCGCCCGCGCTGCCCGGGGGCGGCTCGTTTCCCGTCGAGGTCGTGCTCGCCTCCACCGCCGACACGTCGGAGATCCTGGCATTTGCGCAAAAAATCCAGCAGGCCGCCGCGGCCAGCGGCAAATTCTATTTTCCGCCGCAGATCGACGTGAAGATCGATCAGCCGCAGTCCGAGATCGAGATCGATCGCGACAAGGCCGCCGCGCTCGGACTCAACCTGACGCAGGTGGGCGCGGACATCGCCTCCGCGGTGGGCGGCAATTTCGTCAACCGCTTCAACATCTCCGGCCGCAGCTACAAGGTCATCCCGCAGATCAAGCGCATCGATCGCCTCAATCCTGACCAGTTGCAGAACATCTACATCACCGGTCCGAACGGCCAGCTCGTGCCCCTCAGCACCATCGCCACCATCAAGGACTCCACGGTTCCCCGGTCGCTCAACCGTTTCCAGCAGCTCAACGCCGTGACGCTCTCCGGCGTGTCCGTGCTGCCGCTCGATCAGGCGCTGCGTTTCATCGAGGATGAGGCGGCGAAGATCCTTCCGAAGGGGTACCTCATCGACTACACCGGCGAGTCGCGCCAGCTCCGCACGGAGGGCAACAAGTTCCTGCCGGCCTTCGCCCTGGCCGTCGTCCTGATCTTCCTGGTGCTCGCTGCGCAGTTCAACAGTTTCTCCGATCCGCTCATCATCCTCGCCGGCTCGGTGCCGCTGGCGCTCTTTGGCGCACTCGTTTTCACCTTTCTCAAGATGCCCAACCCGAACATTCCGTTCTTCACGCGGGGATGGACGACGACGATGAACATCTACGCCCAGGTCGGCCTGGTCACGCTCGTCGGCCTCATCGCCAAGAACGGCATCCTGATCGTGCAGTTTGCCAACCAGCTGCAGGAGCAGGGCGTCGAGAAGATCCGGGCGGTGCACCAGGCGGCGATGACGCGGCTGCGCCCGATTTTGATGACGAGTGCCGCGACGGTGGCCGGCCACTTTCCGCTCACGCTCGTCAGCGGGCCGGGAGCGGCCGCGCGCAATTCCATCGGTCTGGTGCTCGTGGGCGGCATGTCGATCGGGACAGTGTTCACGCTCTTCATGGTCCCCGCCATCTACGTGCTGCTCGCCCGCGATCACGCCCGGCAGCGGGCGGCCGAGAAGATCGTGGAAGCCGGCGCCGCCACCCTCACCGAACCGCAGCTTGCCGGCAAATAGACCATGAAGCTTGCCCCGCGTCTCATCGCTTCCATCGCCGCCGGTCTCGCGACCGTGGTTCTCGGTGCCGGCCGCCTCGGCGCCGCGCCCACATCGGAGCCGGCGCTGCCGGCCACGGTGGATTTGAAGGCGGCAATCGGGTATGCCTTGGCGAACAACTTTGCGATTCGGGCGGCGCGGGAGCGGATCAGGCAGCAGGAGGGGGTGGAGATCACGGTGCGGGCGCGGCAGATTCCGAACGTGAGCG
>DATIWI010000094.1:0-9656 GCA_035519475.1 Opitutaceae bacterium | reverse complement strand
GTCTGGATCGGGAACGGCGCCTCCTCGGGCGTCGGAAACGTGCCGGCCTCGCCGTACACCGAACCCGTCGAGGGGAAGGCCAGGCGCTTGATGCCGTTCGCCCGCATCGCCTCAAGCACGTTGAAAGTGGCGACGGTGTTCTGGTCGAGGTCCCGGCGGGGGTGCGCAGTGCCGAAGCGCACGTCGGCGTTGGCCGCGAGGTGGAATACGTGGTCGCAGCCGGCCAATGCCGCGGTGAGCGATGGCAGATCGAGATTGTCGCCGCGGATCAGTCGAAACCGGGCGTTTGGCCGCGCCATATCGAGAAAGCGCTCCTGCCCGGTGGAGAAATTGTCCCACCCGACGACCGACCACCCGTCGGCCAGCAGCCGGTCCGTCAGGTTGCTGCCGATGAAGCCGGCCGCGCCGGTGACAAATGCTTTCTGCATTTGGGTGAAAGTGAGGGTGAAGGTGAAAGTGAGAGTGAGAGTGGCGGAAAGCGGGGGGGCGTAGGTCTTGCGTCGAAGATTCAAAGAGGGGAGGCAAACGACTTCAGAAAAGGAACGAGAATGCGCAGATAGGTTCGTGGAGATCAACGCGGAGCCCGTTCACGCTTACCTTCACTCTCACCCTCACTGTCACTTGCCGCCCCAGCAGTGGCAAATCCCTCGGCGCGATCGACGATGAATTTCGGCCGCGCGCGAACCTCTTCGTAGATGCGGCCGATGTACTCGCCGAGGATGCCGACACTGATGAGCTGCACGCCGCCGAGGAAGGAGATCAGGATCACGAGCGTGGGATTGCCCCAGACAATGGGCCATCCCATCAGCTTGAACAGCAGGTAGACGAGGGTGAGCAAAAAGGAGAACCCGGCGACCAGGAAGCCCAGCTTGGTGGCCAGCGTGAGCGCGTAGTTTGAGAAGCAGAAGATGCCGTTGAAGCCGATGCGCAGCGAGCCCAGGAGACGGTTGTAGTGGGTCGCGCCGGCGGCGCGCGGCGGGCGGTCGAAGGGAAGCAGGCACTGTCGGAAGCCGACCACCGCCACCATGCCGCGCAGGAATCCGTGGCATTCCTTGAGGCGCAGGAGTTCGTTGACGACGCGACGCGACAGCAACCGGAAATCCCCGGTGTTGGGCGCGATGCGTACGTCGGCAATCGTGGCGATGACTCTGTAACCGATGGCGGCGATGAGCCTCCGCATCCACGGTTCGCCGGCGCGGGAGCGGCGCTGCGGCAGAACGACGTCATGGCCCTCCCGCCATCGGGCCACCATCTCCGGCAGCAACTCGGGCGGATCCTGCAGATCCACGTCCATCACGATGACGGCGTCGCCGCGCGAGTACTCGAGACCGGCGAGGGTGGCCATGGGCTGGCCAAACCGGCGGGAGAAGCGCAGGAGCTTGATGCGCTCGTCCTGCGCCCGCTGCGCCAGGATGGCTTCCTCGGTGCGGTCAGGCGAGGGATCCAAGGCGAAGATGATTTCGTAATCCGTCGTGATGGCCGCGAGGGCCAGCCGCAGGCGGCGCAGAAATTCGGGGATAGTCTTCTCCTCACAGTAGACGGGAACGACGACGCTCACGAGCATGGCGGGAGAAAAGCGGAAAAGCGCGAAAGGGGAAAGGGGAAAGGCGCAACGCTTCTCCGAGGTTCGCACGCAGGTTGGCCCTTCGCCGTTGCGGTGCGTGGCGGCGCACCGCCTTGTTCCCTGCGGCTCCGTTAGAGCGCCGTCCATCGCGTGCGGACGCCGAGCGTCCACAGGAACTCGATGAACGCGCTGCGGCGCAGGTAGGACAAGAGGACCGGATGCGCCTCGATTTCGGCGGAAGGCATTCGGCGGCCGAAGGTGCGCTCGCGCAGCAGGTCAATTTCAGCCTGGCCGACCTCCTTCATGATCGCCGTGGTCTTTTGCCTCGAATGCACCCGAAAACAGGCAAGGAACCGGGGCAGGTGCACGATGCGGGCCCCGGCTTCCTGAAAACGCAGCAGCAGGTCCCAATCGATCGCGAACCGGAGGGACGGGTTGATACCACCGACCTGATCCCAGAGGCGCCGCCGCCAGAAAAGCGATTCCTGCGGCACATAGTCGTTGAGGCGCAGCAGCGCATCGTCGTGCGGGGGCAGAAACCAGCGCCTGATCTCGCGGCCCGTTTCGTCGACCACCACGCGGTTGCCATAGAGAACGTCGACTTGGGGATGGCGCGCGAAATAGTCCGCGACGAACGCGAGCACGCCGGGCAGATAGAAATCGTCGGCGTTGAGCCAGGCCATGAGATCGCCGGGTTCGCCCGAGGTCTTGGCAAATCCGCGTGCGATCGCGTCAGCCTGACCACGGTCCGGACCACTTTCCCACGCGTGCAGACGATCGGCGTGGCGGTGGATGATCTCAGCCGAGCCGTCCGTTGAACCGCCATCCTGCACGACATAGTCGAACGGGGTCTCCTCGGACAGCACGCTGCTGATCGCTTCGTCCAGGAACTGGCCCTGGTGAAACGACGGCGTGACGATGGCGACCCGCGGCCGAACCTCGGTGGAAGTGCGCGGCGCCGGCAGGCGGCTGACGTTCAGATTCCGCGGCGCGTGTGCGGGGCAGAGGCCGAGCTGGAAGGCGACGAGATCGGCAGCGTTCCCGCCGGGCAGCCAGGCCGGGCGGTTCCATCGGGGAGCCCGCAGTTGCAGCGTGGTCGCCTCATGCCAGGTCCCGGCGTCGTCCTGAAACTGCAGACTCCCCTGGAATTGGCCTGGCGGCACGGCGGTCCAGAGTTCGAACCCGGTCTGGTCGTCCGGTGCATCGGGCCATGCCGCGCGAACATCGGGGCGGCGGATTCCATACTGGCCGGGAAGTTCCACGCCCGGCACCACCAGACGCATCGCTGCCAGCTTGACGCCGGGGGCAAAACACCACCCGTGCATGCGCAGGAAGCGGCTGGGCAGTTCGAAACCCGCGGGTGCATCGATGTTAATCCGGAGGGCAGGGCACCGCTCGGTGCGTGGCGGCAACGGCGCGACGGGCGCCGGCGCCAGCCGGTAATCGCCCCGGGTGATATCGAAGTTGGGATTGAAGAACGGATCCGCCTCGGCGAGCCGCCCACGCCAGCGCCCGGCAAAGGCGGCCCAGTGGGCGTGAAGATCCCCGGCCCGATCCGACGCCTGGGCGACGGTCACGCGGGCGCTCGCGGCGACGCGGTTGTACCGTCCCGCCTCGGCCAGTCGCAGGCACAGATCGATGGCGCCCAGCGTGGCGCCGTACTCCGGGCGGATACCTCCGACGCCTTGATAACGCTCCCGGCGAACCGCCAGGCAAAGACACGACAGGCCGCTGGTCTCCCGGCTGCAGCAAAGCGAGCCGTTGTAGCCATCGTTGTCCGCATCGAATCCGCGCATCAACGGGGTGACCGCCCCCCGGCCGACGGCCCAGCCCGCCTCGAAAACCTTCCCGTCCGGCGTCAATAGGATCGGCGCCACGGCACCGGCATCATCCAGGGTTGCCAGGGCGGCGAGCTCGTCCAGCCACCCAGGCGAGGTTTCGGTCGGAATCGCGGTCAAGAGCACCAGCACCTCGCCAGTGGCCCCATCCGCCAGCCGTCTCAATCGTTCAGCCGGTGGAGCGGCAAAGTCAGCGTCGCTCAAGATCTCCACGGCCTTGGCCCCCTCCGTTCTCAGGCGCGGTTTCAGCGATCCGGCGAGCGAGGCCGCGGGTTCCGGCATCGCCACGATCACGGACACCGTCGGCCGGGAGGAAGGGAGACTCGCCCGCACCAACACCCGATGCCGGCCCAGCGGAACGACCAGGCGCCGCTGGTGGGTGCGCGCCAGATGGGCCCGCACCGCTTCCGCCTGGCGCGCATCCATGTCGCCCTTGGCGTTCCCGCGCAGCGCGCTGGAGTCCGGGCTCTGGCGCCAGTGGTAGAGGATCCGGGGCAGATGCGCGATGCGCCGCGTGCGTTCAGAAACCCGGAGCAGGAACTCGTAGTCCTGAACACCGTCAAAGGCGGGGTCGAAGCCGCCGACGGCGCGCGCGATCGCCGTGCGCACGACCAGGATGTGGCCGACGTACATCGCGCCCAGCAGAAACTCGGGGGAATAGTCGGGCTTGAAAAACGGGATCACCCGCCGGCCGTCAGCGGTGATCTTGTCCTCGTCGGAAAAAACGGCATCCCACTCGGGGTGTTCGGCCAAGGCGGCGGCCAGTTCGGCGAGAGCATGCGGCCGCAGAACGTCGTCATGGTCGAGCAGAAGGACATAGTCGCCCTCCGCCATGGCCAGGGCGTCGTTGGTGGCCACGGCGATGCCTCCGTTTGTGGCGCGGCGGCGCAGCCGGATGCGCGGGTCACCCGCGGCCGTCGTTTCCAGCAGCCGCCGCACCTGCGGCGCCTCCGAACCGTCATCGACCACGCACAGCTCCCACTTCCGGTGGCGCTGCCTTCGAACGGATTCCACGCAGTCCCGCAGAAAAGCTTCCGGGGTGTTATGCACAGGCAGCAATACCGAGAGCATCGGCGTTGGCCCGCCCCGCTGCGCTCCGGGATCGGCGGGCTCCGGATCAAATCGCTCCGCCCAGTCGGCATAACCGGCGATGGCCGGGCCCCGCCAGGGCAATTCGGCGGTCCGGCCAGTCTGAAAGGGCAGCAGCGCACCGTCGTCGGTGATCGCCGCCAGCGTGAGCAGCGCGTCGTAGTCGACGCCGGGCAAATCGGCCGCGAAGCCCGTATTCAGTGCGCGCGGGTCACCGTCAAAATGGGCCTGCACATCCGGACGGGGCAGTGGGGGCGCCACGGCGCGCCGCCGCCCCGCCGACAGCACGGCCACATGACGGAGCCGAAAGGGCGGCCCGACGCGGCACCAGCCGGACAGGCGCACTTCGCCGTCGGCCGACGGCAACCACCAAGCGTTCTCCAGATTGTACTGGATCTCGACGGCCGGCACCGACCAGTCGGGCAGCGGCCGAGCCAGGACGTGTTCCGCCAGCCGGCGGATGACGGCGAGGCGGAGGGGACGCATCCGGGCGAGGTATTCCTCGGTGTTGGCGGCTGACTCGAGTTGGAGCTGGCGCAACCACAAGAAGAGATGCCAGGCCGGGCCCGGGTCCGGCAGGATCGGCTCAAAGAGCGCCGGCTGAAGGCGGGCGGCCTCGGACAAGGCGTGAAACCGCGCAGCGTCCTCGGGAAAGAAGTGCGTCTGCGCCGCATACTCCATGTCCACCAGACACGCCCGGCCGTCTGTCGCGATCAGCAGATTGGCGCCGAGAAAATCGCCGTTGGTCCATCGCGTCACCGGGGAGGGTGCCGTCAACGCATGCTGCAGCCCCGGGAGCACGGCTTCGCGCAGCAGATGCCGTTCGTTTTCGCTCCAGCAGGCGAGGGCGCCAAGGCCTTCGCAGAAACGATGCCACTCGGCCTCGCGCGCCTGGGTTGTCGACACCGCTTCGGTCGCCTTCAAGGCAGCGCACACCCGCGTGAGCGTCGCTTGCGCCGCCTCCGGAGGCAACAGGTGATCCCGCACGGCAGAATCAAGTGTCATGCCGTCAAAGAAGGTCTCCGCGAAGGCTTCGACGCCGGCGGCCAGCTGCTCGTGAAAGACGGGGGCCGCGGCGATCGCCGGGCAGATCCGGGCGAACTCGGTCGCGGGCGTCGCCAAGGCGGCCAACCCGGCGCCGAGGGTGAGCTTTGCCTCGCGCCCGTCCTGCAGCCGCACCCGCCAGGCGGATCGCACGGGATCGGGCCGGCGATCCAGATTTCCGCTGGTCAATCGCACTGGTGCCGGCTCCGCGGCAATAAGGCCGCGGGCAACCAGCGTTTGGAGCAGATCACTGTGCGGCAAGTCGGCCATTCCTGCCTGAGGAGGTTGGGAGGTCCGCTGTCAAACGTCAAAAGTCGAAGGTTGGGCGCTTCGGCGCCCACAGCGCACGGGAGCGCCGGCGCTGTGACCGTGGGCGTGGGCGGGCGTGGCGGCGCTAGGAATCGAATTGCTCGGCTTGCCGCGGTTGGCGTAGGGCGCCTGTCTCGCAGGCGCCGGGATTGTTGCGGCCGGTGCCGGCCTTCGCCCAAGCGCTACGGCCCGGCAGGCAAGACACCGGCCCTACGCTCCATTCGGCGTCAGCCATTTCATTCGTGATCCGCGGTTTGACTGAATCGTGCCGACTACGAAGCGCGCACGAAAAAGCTGGGGACGTGATTTCCGGACGTCCCGGCCGCGGCCAGCTCGCGGTAGCGGTCGGCCAGCTTCGTTTGAAATGCCGGATCAAGGATCTCGCCATTGTAGCCGTTGTATTCCAGCGGAAGGCCGCCGCTCGCGAGGAACTGGTCAAGGGCGGCGTCGCCGTCTCGGAGCGGAATGATGTGCACCGGCAGCTTGTAATCAGGAAACGCGGCGAAGAACTCGATCTGCCGATAACCCGCCGTACGCAGCAGCTGGGTGAGTTCGTCGCGGGAATAGGTGAAACACTGCAGCGTTCCTCCCGTCGCGCGCCGCCACAGCTCGATGGCCCGACCGGCCTCGTGACACGCAATGTCCGGCACGCCCAGGTGATCGTCGGGACAGCCCAGCAGATATTTCAAACCCAGCCGGTTCTCAATGCCCAGGACCAGGCAGCCGCCCGGGGCAAGTTCGGCGCGAGTCTTCTTGAGGAACGCTTGTTGCCTGTCCCTCGGGTCAGCGGTGTCCTGAAAGGCGCCCACCCACTCCAGCACTCCGATGGCGCAGATGACGGCGAAGCGCGTCGCGAAATCCACGTCGAGGTAGTCGGCTTCAAGGCAGGCAAGGCGATCGTCGATTCCATCCTGTCGGGCCGCCGCGCGGATAAAGGCCATGCGTTCCGGCATGGGCTCGAGGGCAACGACCGGCCGGGAGGCGGCGAGCGGCCGCGCAATTTGCCCCCAACCCGATCCCACGTCGAGCGCCAGACCTTTGCTCACGGGCAGGACGGAGCCGAAAAATGCGGTACGGCGCGGATCGGTGACAACGGCGTACAGCCAGGGGCGGGGGCGAGCGTAGGCGTCGCGGATGACTTCGCGCCACGGCCGGCCGCCCTCGATCGCCGCGACCAGCGCTCGCAACTCGGCGGCGGGCGCATCTTCATAACCCGCCTTCCGGGGTTGGGCGAAGTGTCCACCGGCAGGCAGTGTATGGCGGAGGCCGCGCAGGGTGAATTCAACCATGGGAGTCGGATTGCCTAAGGTGCACGGCAGCAGAACGCGGGATTGAAGGCGAGGACGAGTGCCGAGGCCAGGCGCGCTCGTCGGAAGATCAATCCGCCGGCCGCTGGCTGCGAGCCTCCGGCCTCCGTTCTGCGTTTGGCCCGGGCAAAGCTCGCACGTTGATGTCGGTTGGACAGAAGGCGATCCCGAATGACTTGTCACAGGGCATCACATCGAAGCGCAGGACGTCATACCGGCGATGGATCACCACGACCTCGGCATTGACCAGGCGCACCCAGCCCAGCGAGACGAAATAGATGCCAGGGAGGATGTTCAGGTGAAGGTCGAACACCACCTCCACGCGATCGCCGGCGCGGACTGGGGGCGGGCTCTTTCCCTGAAAGTAGGTGTTCGTGCCATAGATTTCCTGCCCCCGAACATCTTTGAGCGTCAGGGCGTAAATGGGATCTGGAATGTCGGCGGCCGCTTCACAGACGACGGCCACCCGGGCACGGCTGCCGGTCAGGAAGCTCAGGCGGGGTTCGCCGCGCTCGTTGGTCATCACCACCGAAATCATGCGCCCCGTGACACCCCCGTAGGCGTACTCCTTGTCGGAGATTTGGCGATGGGCGCGCTCGTCGGCCAGCAATTCACTGCCAGCGCCGCCGGCCCGGGAAATCGACGGGTCGATCACCGCGGCCGCTTGCGCCGCGGTCCCGGCAGATGAACCGCGTTCGGCCGGCCGGTTGGCGCCGGCGCTGCGCCCGACCTGCTCTGCCTGCAATGCCGCAATGTCGCTGCGGATGGCCTCGACGCCGTGCGGGCTCGTGATGAGTTTGGTGTAAAGGTTCACCACGTCGTTGGGCACTCCTTTCACGAGGACCTCGCCGCGTTCCAGCAACATGGCCGTGTTGCACATGCGCTTCAGCGCGTTCGTATCGTGCGAGACGAAGATGATCGTGCGCCCATCCTTCATCATCTGCTCCAAGGTCGCGTGGCATTTGAATTGGAACCGGGCGTCGCCGACGGCCAGCGCCTCATCGATGATCAGAATATCCGCGTCCACATGCACGCACACGGCAAAGGCCAGCCGGACCACCATGCCGCTCGAGTAGGTGCGTACCGGCCGTTCGATGAACTCCTCGATGCCGGAGTAGGCCACGATCGCGTCGTACTTGGCGGCAATCTCGTCGCGCCGGAGGCCGAGAATGGCCGCGTTCAGGTGGACGTTTTCGCGGCCGGTGAAATCGGGGTTGAAGCCGCTGCCGAGTTCCAGCAGGGCGGCAACCCGTCCCCGGACCGCGACTTTGCCCGCGGTGGGGCGCATCGTGCCGGCAATCATCTGCAGCAGCGTGCTCTTGCCCGCGCCGTTGCGGCCGATGATGCCGAGACATTCGCCGGGCATGACATCAAGCGAGACATGGTTTACCGCTGTAAAAAGGCGCGCCCCTTCAAAGGCGCTCGCCGGCTTGCCGTTGGCTCTGCGCCAATAACGTTTCAGCGGCAGGAGCAGACGCGCCGAGGGATTGTCCCAAATAACATAGCGTTTGGTCACCTCGCGCAGCGAGACGACCGGCTGAACCGATTCAACCATGGAGAGGGAGGAATGTGACGATCCGCGGCCGGTTTTTGAAGCCAGAAGTCAGGGGCTAGCGCCATGCGGCCAACAGGCACGGAGGCGGCGCGGACCAAGGTCCGGCCCTACAGCTCGATCTGGACATGGGTTGCTCCATTGCTCCAAGTTTCCGCTTTTCCGATTTCCCGCTCTCCCGCTTTTCCGTCTTACCTCCCCATCCCCTTCTCCCGTTCGCCCTCGGCCCGCATCACCTCCGCGACGGCTTTCACGTAGTCTGGTTTGAACTCCAATATTGGATCGCGAGCGGTGGGCGTGGTGCGGATCAGGATCTGTTGATCTTGGACCTCGAGGCTGGCGATGTCCCGCTCGGCTTGGAGGCAATCCGGCGGCAGGCGCAACCGGGTGCGCCGCCCTTGGTCCACGACGCGGATCCCGAAAATGCGGATGGTGCCCGCCGCATCAAAGGGGTCGAAGCGGAGGGCGCGGAGCGATTCATGGCGTTTGGCCAGATCGGGCAGGTCGAAGCGCAGGGTCTGATAGAGCGTGTTCGCCTCGTAATTGCGCCGCAGGCTCTCGTCGCCGTTGAATCCGCGGCCCGTATCCCAGAAAAGCTGCGCGATGTAGGGGGGATCAACCGCCAGATCGAATTCAAGACGCAGCCCCGGTTTGACCGGCTCGACAGGGAAACGGGCGTAGCGGATGGAATCCTTGATCAATCCGCGGTTCCCGACCGCGGAGAAAAGCAACGCGAGAAGTGCCATGAACAGCGCGTCGCGGAGCAGGTTCCGCCAACTCGCCCTCGGCCGAGGGAGTGAGGGAGTGAGGGAGTGAGAGACTGAGGGAGGCGTGGGGCCGACAGAGTCAGGTTTCGCCGAGCCCTGCTCCCTACTCCCTTCGCCTTCCTCCGGTCTCCTGTCTCCAGTCTCCTGCCTCTCTTTGCCTTGCTCCCTGCTCCTTGCTTCCTGCTC
>DATIWI010000093.1:0-6628 GCA_035519475.1 Opitutaceae bacterium | reverse complement strand
GCGAGGGTCGGGGTGCGCCGTAGGGTGCCCAACTCCGCGCTTGGGTCCCCATCGTCTAGCCCGGCCTAGGACACCACCCTTTCACGGTGAGAACCGGGGTTCGAATCCCCGTGGGGACGCCAGCCTTCGAGCACCTTCCGGGCTTACGAATAAGGAAGAGAAGCGGTTCAAGATCATCGCCTCCCCTGCGAATGCCAGGGCCGAAACGAAGTTGCCCGGACTTGGGTTCCAGGTGAGTGTGAGAAGAGGAGCTCCGATCTGCCGGTGGGTTCTCGGAGCCGGCTCGTCCATCAACACCAAGGCCCGCTGATCTGCCGATGCCGACAACTATCCGAAGTCGCCAACGAAAGAAGATGCGATCGATGCTCATCGCTGCGCTTGCCTCTGCGGCTTCGCTTGCGAGTGCCGGCGGAACCTCGCCGACGGCCATCACGGCTCCGTTGTCGGTGCGGCCGGCAAATCCGCATTACTTCGTCGATCCTTCGGGGAAGCCTGTTTACCTCACCGGCTCGCACACTTGGAACACCTTTCAGGATTGGGGCACCAACGGCACGGTCGAACCCGTCGATTTCACGGCCTTCGTCGCGTTTCTGGTGGCTCACCATCATAATTTCACGCTCCTGTGGGCCACCGAACTTCCGGTCTTTCACGGCCTGCCGACGACCGGGAAATCCCCTCCTGACTTCACGGTCGAGCCCCATCCCTGGCAGCGGACCGGGCCGGGGCTGGCCACCGATGGCAAACCGCGTTTCGACCTAAAGCGATTCAATCAGAGTTATTTTGACCGCCTCCGGCAGCGGGTCCAGGAACTCAACGCGGCAGGAATCTACGCCGGGGTGTATTTCTTTACGGGAGAATGGCTCAATCTTTTCCGCTTTCCCCAAGACGGGTACCCCTTGTCCGGTTCCAACAACATCAACGGTGTTGATGACGGAGGAGGTACCGGCGCCGTCACCATGACTGCGCCAAATCCGGTCACTGCGATCCAGGACGCCTACGTCGGGAAGGTCATTGATACGCTCAACGACCTGCCAAACGTCCTTTGGATCGTTTCCGAGGAGGCTCCCGCGAACTCGATTTGGTGGAACAGCCATCTCATCGCCCTGACGCGTTCCTGCGAGGCCACCAAACCCTGCAAACACCCTGTTGGTTTCGCGACAACGATGGATCTCAGCGACTCCACGCTCCTCAACAGTGACGCCGATTGGATCGCGCCAGCTTCGCGGATCTCGCCAACGGCGAGCCACGGCCTCGGCCACCCCGCCGACAAGATCAATATCAACGACTCGGATCACAGCTATTGGGAAATGTGGAACGATCCTCCTCAAACGAACCGCAGCTACTTCTGGATCAATTTCACCAACGGGAACCAAACGCTGTTCATGGATCCGTATGTGCTCTCTTACCCTCGCCAGAGTCGCAATCTCCCGCCTTCGCCAATCAACGGAATCAGTCCCGGGCCGGACCGCCGCTGGGATAACGTCCGTGACACCATGGGATTCATCCGAATGTACGCCGATCGAATGAATCTTGCCGCCATGACCTCGCACAATGAGTTGGCCTCAACGGGTCATGCCTTGGCCACGCTTGAACCCGGCAAGATCGAAATCCTTGTCTATGCGCCGCTCGGGGGAGCCCAGGATGTCGACCTTTCCAGCGCGCCCGGTCGCTTAGCCGTGGAATGGCTTAATCCCGCCACCGGCGCGAGAGCCGCCGGCCCCGAGATCGAGGGTGGGGCTACCCGAACCCTCGTTCCTCCTTTCACGGGTGATTCAGTAGTCTATTTAAGGTCGAAGTAGACGCCGGTACGGCCCCTGGAAGGGATCCGCCAACGTGCTTGGCGAGACGGCGGTGCTTATTCCATCCGCTCCTGGTAGGTAGCGATCGATTCCTTCCTTCGGCTTTGCCGGGCAAGGTCGCACGACAGAGCTAATTCGGCAGGGCGGTTCCAGGTGCGCTGAGGAGGAAACGGGCGTGAAATGTCTGTCCGGCGGCGTCGGCGACGCGGAACGAAAGCCGGATCGTGGGTGCAAGCCGGTCGATGACCACTCCGGGATCGGCGGAAACCAGCTTGAGCGCCGACGTGGCCAATTCCATGGTGATGGCAGTCCCGTTGACTTGCGTCGGGTCGCTCACCGCCACGTCCAAGAAGGCGCCATTGGTCTGAAGAAGAACACTGGCCATTCTGTCCACCGAGATGAGCCCGATGGCCGAGCTTCCGTCACTCCAGAAGTTCGCGGCCGTGAGGCCCAGCGAGCCCAGGCGCACTGCTTGGATGCGATCGGAATTCTCCAGGATCTCCACTCTCGGGTGCCTGGCATAGTCGGAGACCTGCGCCGCGCTGAATCCGGGCAAAAGCACATACGAATACGTTGCTTTAGCCGGATTCGTTCCATGGGAAAGCCAGAGCGTAAGATAGTCACGAGTTACGGTCTCCGTTGTTTCGTTCCAAGCGCCCGCTCTGGCCTCCCGCAGTCCATTCAGCCGGACGGGCGCCGGGAAGAAATAGCCGATATCCGCGCCTTCCGTGCGGCCGGCCAGGTGAGCCCAGCTCACATCCGGCATCGCCTCCGACCAGCCGAGCGTATCGCTCTTGCGGGTTCCGTTCACCGTCAGCGCGTTGTCGCCGCGATCATGCAGGAGGCGGTTCTCGACCACGGTCTCGATCGGCCGGGAATCGCCGCTGCCGATATCGGCGCCCAGGCAAACCACCTCCCGGTCGAACATAAACCACGACTTTTTCGCTGTGAGCGTGCTGCCCCACGCCCGGAGCTGCATTCCCGCCGCCCCGTAGTTGCCGAGCGACGCACCGCCGACCCAGGTCGCCGCCGGAGCCTCGCTCTGCCCCGAGGCGGGCTCGCGGACCTGACTCACATCGACCGTGGTGCCGGGAAGCCGGCGCGGATCAACGGTGGGCCAGAAGTCGTCGTCGAACTGGGTCAAATCGGAATTGTAGAGGTACAGCATGCCTTCGCCCGTGTGCCAGCCATTCACATTCTCACCGTGGATGCTCTCGTAGGTATAGACGCGGCTGGACGACATGCTGAGTCCCACGCCGAAACCCGGGGCCAGGTGAACCACGCGATCCATTCCGGCATAGACGAAATTCCCGATGAGCTCCCCGCGGGGCTTCACCGTCGGGTCGGATATCAGCTGCCGCACGGCCCCCTTGAGTCCGAGTGGTGCGGTCTCGACGAAGTCAAGGACGGTGTCCGCCCCGGCCCAGTACTTCAGCATCGAACGCATCCGGGCGGCATCCGCTTGCGGGGCGCACTGGGAGAGCAGGAGGATGTTCTGCATGAGGCCGTGCCCGATCGCGTGTTCCGAGGCGGATTTGCGGGAGATCTCCCGGCCCTGCACCATGGCCATCACGCCGCCGCGATAGATCACCGGCTCCAGAGCTGTGAAGACCAGCCGATAGAGATGCGCAATGTTTGGGTCGATGACCTTCCAGGACGATCCCGAGGCGCTTTCCCGGTTGGGCCCGTTCAGAAGCGCGAGCACCGGTGCGAGCCGGCCAATCAAGGAGGCGCCATAGCCTCCCGTGTAGGGGTGGCCCCGATGCTGAATGAATGAGCCATCGGCGTAGAAGCCGTCGCCCCGCCTGACGTAGACAAAGAGCTCGCTGAAGGCATCGCGCGCGGCGGTCAGCTTCGCACTGTCCTTCACGATGATTCCGCGAATCGTCACAATGTGGATTTTCCACATGCGGTTGGCCGCGGTGAACGACCACGGGGTGCCGCCCGGCGCTGGTGTCGTGGCCGACGGGGTGAATTTCTCCACGGCCCGCATATAGTTGGCCACCTGGGCCGCGCTCAGGTCCTCAAACAGCAGGGCCGTGGTGTCGACCAGCTCGGCCGGCGCGCCGATTTCGAGGTGAAACCACTCGTCGTGCATCGGCGTTTTCTCGTTGTAACGGTTGGCATACACCCAATCCAGGCCGCGGATGATGTCGGTCTTCAATGACGCGTTGCCGTTTAGGCTGGATCCTCGAGTCGCGTAGGCCAGCGCCATCGACTTTAAGCGCTGATAGCTCTCCGTGATGTGGCCCGTATCGGTCGGGCTGGCCAAGTCGGCCCAGAGAAAGGCGCGGGTGGGCGATTTGTCCATCGTCGACCAGTAGGAATTCGCCAACGAGCTGAGCCTGCGGACGGAAGAGCCAACGGCGGGATCTGCCAGATCCAAGTGGCTGCCGCCGGTGAGCATCTCCGCCCATTTCTGCCTCAAGACGTCGAACTCGTCCGCCCGGCAGGTGAGCGCAAATCCGACCAGATTGAGCGCCATGCCCAGGCAGCCGCACCGAACGAAGAGCGCCATGTTGGCGGCAGCGCGTGCGGCGGCATTGCGGCGTTGCCGGCGGCGGGAGAATCCAGGCAAATAGGTCATTGGCGGAATGCGTCAAAACTCGACGGGCGCAAGTTGGGAGCGGGTATTGGTTGGGCGGCCGCGCGGTGCCCGCTCGTTGAGCGCGCAGCCGGCCCGACGGACGAGCCTACAGCCTCGGTGCAATCAGTCACACGAATTGTCGGCGCGCCCGAAGATCGCGATATCCGGGTCGGCGCGGACCGCGAGCGCGCCGTGCTCAATTGGGCGGCTCAGGAACGGCGGCTCCCAGTCGTCGGGCCGTCTCATATTGCGCCGCCGCCTCGTCGGTGCGGCCGACGCTTTCCAGAGCGGCGGCCAGGTTCAGGTGCACCTGGGCCAGGTTGGGATTCAGCCGCAGTGCCCATTCGAACTGGGCGATCGCTTCTTGCGTGCGGCCCGTCAGGAGCAGGGCGATGCCGAGATTGTTGCGCACCTCGGGCACGGCCGGTTCGATCTGCAGCGCCTGTTCGTATTGGGCGATGGCCTCCAACTGGCGGCCAGCCTCGCGGAATGCGTTGCCCAGATTGTTGTGGGCGGCAGCGTAATCCGGCTTGAGCCGCAGCGCCTCCTCGTAGTGCGCGATCGCCTCCTGGGACCGGCGGGCCGCCCGTAGCGCGCTACCCAGATTGTTGTGCACATCGGCCAGCGCGGGATTGATCTGCAGCGCCTGTTCGTAATGCGCGATTGCCTCCGGCAGCCGTCCCGCCTGGGCCAGCGCCAGGCCCAGGTCGTTGTGGGCGTCGGTGAAGCGCGGGTCGAGGCGCAACGCCTGTTCGTAATGGGCGATCGCCTCGTCGCCCCGGCCGGCGTCCTCCAGCGCCGTGCCGAGCGCGGTCTGCGCGTCCGGCATGTTGGGGTTGGCCCGCAGCGCCCGCTCGTAGTGCGCGATTGCTTCCGGCAGGCGACCGAGCCGCTTCAGGGCGTTGCCGGCGTTGTAATAGGCCTCGGCGTTGTCCGGCTCGAGCCGGATCGCCTCGGCGTATTGCGCCAAGGCCTCCTCGCGCCGGCCGGCCTGGGCCAGGACGTTGCCGTAGTTGTTGCGCGCGGCGACGTTGCCCGGTCTCTCGGCCACCGCTTCGCGCCACATGGCCTCGTCACTGAGGTAGACCGTGTTGCGCTGGAAAGTCATCCAGCCGAGACCGGCGGCGACGAGCACCAGGACGAGCCGGCCGCGGCGCCCGAGCCACGCATATCCGCCCAGCACCGCGAGGACGACCACGGGCGCCAGCGCAAGGTACATGCGATGCTCGGCTAGCGTCTGTCGCGCCCCGGGGACCAGGGAGGTCGGGGCCAGGATCGCAAAGAACCACGCGCCGAGGAAACCCAGGCGAGGGCACCGCACCAAGGCCATCAGAGTCCCGGCGGCCAGCAGGACCACGACCACCGCGTAGGGAGCCCAGTCCGCAACCGATTGAACCCACTGCGCGCCGTAGTCGGCGATGAGGGGATATGGCCAGGCTGACAGCCAGAGATAGTGCGACACCGCCTGAAACTGCGTCGCGGCGTAAGTCCAGAAACTGACCCCCACGCCGAAGCCCGCCGTTCCCCCGCGATTCGCGGCGTGCAGCACCAACCCCATCAGCGGAATCCAGGTGGCCGCCAGCGCGAGGTCGACCCAGCCGCGCCGGCGCCAGGCCGCGCGGAAACTGCCGGCCAAGAAGGTGCGATCATAGAGCAACGCGATGAGCGGAGCCGAGACTATGACCTCCTTGGTGGCCACGCCCAGCAGGCAGGTGGTGACGGATAGTGAATACCAAATTGCGGATCGTCTCTTTGAACAACCCAGGCGCAAAGGCACCAAGAGATTCCGGTCACCGGTTCTTTGTCCTTGGTTTCTTGGCGCCATGGATGTTTCAAGCGGACCTTGGTCGGCAGCGCACTCCGCGCCGCGGATGAAGCAATAAAGGGTCAGCAGATAGAACAGACCCATCAACGACTCGGCGCGCTGCACGATGTATGTCACCGATTCGGTCTGGAGTGGATGCAGCGTCCACAGCAGCGCAACGGCGAGGGCGAGCCCTGTGGCGTTGACCGCCGGAAGGCCGGAGAAGGGAGACTGGCGGCCGGTTTCGCTTCTTCCGTCTCCTGTCTCCCGGCTCCCGCCTCCCCCCGGCGCCCGCTCTTCGCTGCCCACGAGGATCGGCGCCGGCCCCGAGCGGAGTCGAAGCGTCCGCCGGACGATGCCGAAGAGCGTCAGGCCGCTGAGAATGTGAATGAGCAGATTGACTGCGTGATAGCTCCAAACGCGGTCGCCACTGAGCGC
>DATIWI010000092.1:0-4493 GCA_035519475.1 Opitutaceae bacterium | reverse complement strand
CGCCCCATGCCCTTGACCTCGCAACCGAGCTCGAGGTAGCGGCGGATCCGGTCGTCGTCCAGGATGCAGAAGCAATCGACCAGCGCAAAGGGCTGGCCGACGCTCTGGAAGACCTGGTCCGGGTCGAGGGTGAGGTAAGGCGTGTGGCGCACGGCGAGGACGAGGGCATCGACGCCGCGCATCGCGGCCCACAGATCCTTCTCGATGCGCAGATCCTTGAGCGGCTCCTGCCGGTGAAAGAAACGCGCGGCGCTGTAGCCGGGGTGGGGGAACGTATCCTGCGCCTCGAACTCCCACCAGTGGTCGAGGTAGGGGTCGTGCACGCGGACGTTGGCGCCCATCTCCGTGAGCTTGCGCACCATGATCTCCGACCCGCTGTAGCGGGTGTCGCCGACGTCCTCCCGGTAGGCGGCGCCGAGGAGCAGAATCTCCGAGGCGGCGAGGGGCTTGCTCATGTTGCGCAGGGCGTCGCGCACGAGCTGCGGGGCGTGCAGGGAGCGGGTGTCGTTGATGTCGATGGCGAGCGGGGTGATCTTGAAGATCTGGTCCTCCCAGCCGAACACGTGCTTGTAGGCCCAGAGCCCGAGCCCGCCGTCCTTGGGCAGGCAGTACCCGCCGATGCCGGGGCCGGGGAAGAGCATGTTCGAATGCGTGGGCCGCACCTTGATCGCCTCGATGACCTTCTTGAGATCGACGCCGTTGCGCTCGGCAAAGAGCGACCATTCGTCCATGAACGCGAGGATGGTGGCGCGGTAGCTGTTCTCGACGATCTTGGCGGTCTCCGACTCGATCGGCCGGTCCAGCACCGTCAGGGGGAACTTCGCGGTGTTGAGCACGTCGGTCAGGAACCGGACCACGCGCGCGCGGGCGGCGGCGTTGACGCCGCTGCACACCCGCCAGAAATCGCGGATCGAGGCGACGTAGTTCCGGCCGGGCATGACGCGTTCGTAGCTGTGCGCGAGGAGCGGCTCGGCCTTGATGCCGCGCTTCAGGAAGATCTTCTTCATGATCGGATACGCGATCTGCTCGGTGGTGCCGGGCGCGACCGTCGTCTCGATCAACACGAGCGCCTCGGGCGGGATGTGCTCGGCGATCCGCGCCAGCGAGGCTTCGAGCGCGATCATGTCGGCCGAGCCCGTGCGCACGTCGCCGAGGGATTCCTTCAGGTAGTCGCACTGGACGTCGACCACGACGATATCAGCGAGTTTGAGCGCTTCGTAGGTGAACGTCGCCAGCAGCGTCTTCTTCTCCTTCACGCAGCGCGCGATCAGCCGCTCGACCTCGGGATCCTCGGCCTTGACGGGGGAGACGCCGCGGTTGAAGAGCGGGATCTTCCAATAGCTGCGGGTGCTGGGGCGCTGCATGCCGATGACGAACTTTCCGGGGCGGCCCTTCTTGTCGGTGGAATCCGCGATCACCGCGGCCATGACGGCACCGACGAAGCCGAGGCCCATGACGACAACAATCTCGCGGCCGGCCCGACGGTGCGCGGCCGCGAGCTTCTGCAGGCGGGCGAATTCGGCCTGGTATTCCTCCGGCGTGGGCAGGGGGAACTTTTCCCCGACGGGACTGATGGAGACGGATTCCTTGTTCATGGGTAAGCGGGTGGGCGGCGAACGAGCGGGCGCCGGCGATGGGCGGGCAGGCGGCGCCGCAGAAGCCCCGGGGTCACGCAGGCGGCGGGGCCTGGCCGGCCGGGGAACGGGGGCGCGTCGGAGACCTGGGTACTGCTGACGAACGCGGATCGTCCAAACCCGTTGACCGGGAGAAATCGGGGCATGCGATTGACAAGCGGATAGCGGCCGGCCCGCGGGTGGGCAAGGCGATACCGGCGCCGGCTGGCGTGGTTGACTTGCTGCGCCGCTTGGGCGCGAATTTCCCCGGAGGTGCGTGATGACAACAAACCAACGAGATCGGGCCATCCGTTTTCGCGCCCTGCATCAGGGGCCGGGCGCGTTCGTGATTCCCAACCCGTGGGATGCGGGCTCGGCGCGCATCCTGGCCAGCCTCGGCTTCGAGGCGCTGGCCACCTCGAGCGCGGCCTCGGCGGGTGTGCGGGCCCGGCGCGACGGCGGACTCCCGCGGGCGGAGGCGCTGGCACTCGCCGGCGCGATCGTGGCGGCGACAGACCTTCCGGTCTCGGCGGACTTGGGGAACGGCTTTGGCGACGATCCCGCGGTCGTGGCCGAAACGATCGGCGTGGCGGCGGGCGCGGGCCTGGTGGGCGGTTCGATCGAGGACGCGACGGGCCGGCCGGAGAAACCGCTCTACGATCTCGCGGAGGCAGCCGAGCGCGTGGCGGCGGCGGCTGAGGCCGCGCGCGCGTTGCCCTTCCCGTTTACCCTGACGGCACGGGCGGAGAACTTCGTGCGGGATCGTCCGAATTTGGATGACACGATCAAGCGCCTGCAAGCGTATGAAAACGCCGGCGCCGACGTCCTGTTCGCCCCCGGGTTGCCCGATCTGGCGGCGGTGCGAGCCGTCTGCGCCGCCGTGACCCGGCCGGTCAATTTCATGGCCGGCATCAAGGGGCGGTCGTTCACCGTGGCGGAACTCGCGGCCGCCGGCGTCCGGCGGATCAGCCTGGCGGCGTCGCTCTACCGCGCGGCCATGACCGGGATGCTCGACGCCGCCCGCGAGGTGAAGGAGCATGGCACGTTCGGCTACCTCGACCGCATCATGACCTCGCAGGAGTGGAGCCGGCTCGCGCAGCTCTGACGACGGTGGCCGCCGCCGGTCGCCCGGCCGGGGCTCACGGGCAGGCGTCCTTGGTCAGGCGTCCCTCCACCAGGCGCCAGAGCCCGAGCGGATTGTCGTCCCGCAGGGCGGGCGGGAGGAGTGCGCCCGGGAAGTCCTGGTAGCAGACGGGTCGCACGAAACGCTGCAGGGCCGCCGTGCCGACCGAGGTGAAGCGCGCGTCGGTCGTGGCCGGATAGGGCCCGCCGTGATTCATGGCGGGGCAGACCTCCACGCCAGTGGGAAAGCCGTTGACGATGAGCCGCCCGGCTTTCCGTTCGAGGAGGCGGAGAAGTCCGGCGGCGCGTTCGAGATCGGCGGGTGTGCCATGCACGGTGGCGGTCAGCTGGCCGTCGAGGTCGCGGGCCACCTCCTCGAGTTCGGCCGGCGCGGCGGCGGCGATGATCAGGGCGAACGGTCCGAACACCTCCTCGGCCAGCTCAGGGCGCGCCCGGAAATTTGCCACGTCGGTCTGCAGCACGACCGATTCGCCCTGGGTCTTGGCGGCCTCCGCCGGCGCGCTCGAACGCGCCAGCAGTTTCACGCCGGGCACGGCCGCGGAGCGCGCCAGGCCGGAATGATAGGATTCAGAGATCCCCGCGTGCAGCATCGTCGCCGGCGCGACCGCCGCCAACTGCGCCGCGAGCGTCTGCTTGAATTGATCGAGGTCGGCGCCCTGCAGTCCGAAGACCAGTCCGGGCTTCGTGCAGAATTGCCCGACTCCCAGAGTCATCGAGTTCCGCAGGCCTTCCGCGATCTTCGCGCCGCGTTCGCGCACGGCCCCGGGCAGGAGGAAGACCGGGTTGAGGCTGCTCATCTCGGCAAAGACCGGGATGGGATCGGGTCGGGCGGCCGCGGCGTCAAACAGGGCCCGGCCGGCGGCGCGCGAGCCGGTGAAGCCGACGGCGCGGGTGCAGCGATGCCGCGCCAGGGCCGTCCCGATGAGCTTTCCCGAGCCCTGCAGCATCGAGAAAATCCCGGCGGGCAAATGGCGCGCCACGACCGCGCGCCGCACCGCCGTCGCCACGAGTTCCGAGGTGCCCGGGTGTCCGCTGTGCGCCTTGACCACGACGGGATTGCCGGTGGCCAGGGCCGAGGCGGTGTCGCCGCCGGCCACGGAGAAGGCGAGCGGGAAATTGCTCGAGCCGAAGACCGCCACGGGCCCGAGGGGAATCAGCATCCGGCGCAGATCCGGCCGCGGGGACGGCTGCCGGTTGGGCAGGGCGGGGTCGATCCGGGCATCGACCCAGGAGCCTTCGCGGGCGACTTGGGCGAACAGGCGGAGCTGGTTGACGGTGCGGGCGCGTTCGCCGGTCAGGCGGGCCTCGGGCAGGCCGGTCTCCTGGTGGGCGCGAAGAATGAGGTCATCGCCCAAGGCATTGATTTCATCGGCGATGCATTCGAGCAACGCCGCGCGTTGTTCGCCGGTCGTCTCGCGGTAGGCCGCGAAGGCCGCCTCGGCCTCCTCCATGGCGGCATCGACCTCGGCCAGTCCGGCCGCATGAAACGGGGGCTCGAGCGGCTGGCCATCGAGCGGGCTGATCGCGCGGACGGCTCCGCCCGATCCGGCGCTCAGCCGGCTCCCGATGAAGCTCTTTCCGTGCAGATTCATAAGGTCGTGGCGGTGCGGGTCGGCGGGGCGGCGGCGTCAGACGGCGACCACGGTGTTGCGGAGCACGCCGATGCCGGTGATGCCGATCTCCACCACGTCGCCCTCCTGCAGCGTGAAGGAGTCGGGTGGGACAATGCCGGTGCCG
>DATIWI010000091.1:0-2959 GCA_035519475.1 Opitutaceae bacterium | reverse complement strand
CGCGTCAGCTTCCTGCAACTCTCCCGCGTCCTGCTGCTTCAGGAGGCGCCAGTCGCTCTCGCCGGCGAAGCTCTCGTCATTGAGCGCCTCAATGGCCTCGTCGGCCGAGCCCTCGGCGACGCCCACCTTATAGACGTGCTTGGTCAGGCCGACATCGGCGGCCCAGCCGGCCAGATTCTTGCTGGTTGCTACGTAGAGAACCGACATCCGCGCTCCGCCCAGCCGATTGCGCTGGCGGTGGGAACAGTCACCAGCGAACTATTCTCCACCTCCGATTCCCTGTTATCCAGGGAAAATACAGGGAATTTTCGCGATTTCGGGGTCTTTCAGCCACGATGGATCGCCGTAAAGACGTGTACTCATTGGCCTTTTTGATTGAATTCCCTACGCAACCGAACAGGGAAATTTTTCGGCGGAACAGGGAACTGATTCGAAGGAACAGGGAATTCTCATTCGGGATCAGGATCAGCGAACCTCCTGCCCGGGTTACCGGCGGCATCCGCACAAAAGCGCCATCCATCGTGGTCGCAACGGAAGGATTCCTGCGGTCTGATCAAAATCAAGCTCCTGGGATCGTTCTTGCGGTTCAAGATCGGGTGGGGGCGGCAATGACCCGCTTGACGGCCACCAAGGGCAGTCCGACCTGGGCGATTGGCATGGGGTTGTTTTGCACAGACGAGGAATGATGAACCCAGCCGACAATCCGCGCTCAGGCGAGCAGGAAGGCGCCGTAGCCGACGACCTCGCCGTGCGGACCCGCCGTGTCGCCCGAGTTGCGCAGGTCCGCGGTGACGGCGCGCAAGCCCCGGGCCCGCGCGCTCAGCAATAGCCCGGCGATCGGAATGCGCCCGCAGGCCCGCTGGTCGCCGATTCGCTCCGGCGCCAAAGCCTCAATGGCGGCCGCCGTCGCGGCGTCGAGCCCCCTGGCCGTGGCGGAGTCGTGGTAGTGGCTGAGGTCCGAGCTGATGAGGATCAGCGTCTCCGGCCCGCCCCATAGCCGGTCGATCACCTGGCGCACCTCGTCGTCGCCGGCGGCGCCCACGAGCAGGGGGACGATCGCGAATTGCGCCAGGACCATCTGCAGGAACGGCAGCTGAACCTCGAGGCAATGTTCGCGCCGGTGCGCGTCGTCGCGGACGGCGACTTGGGGCAGGTCGCCGAGGCCGGCGATCGCCCCGCGATCGACGGGCACCTCGCCCAGCGGCGTCGCAAAGGCATCCGCGCCGCTCGCCGCCACGCCGCGGATCGCCAGATAATGGGCGGGGCCGATCAGCACGACCCGCTTGACGGTGTCGCCCGCCTGCGCGAGACGGGCGTAGCCGCTTGCCGCCACCGGCCCTGAATAGATGTAGCCGGCATGCGGGACGATGAGCGCCTTCGGGTGACTTGGATCGGACCGTGTCGAAGCGGCCGCCTGCGCCAGATATCGGCCTACCGCTTCGCGCAGCTCACCTGCCCGCGCGGGATAGAACGTGCCGGCGACTGCCGGTGGCCTTATGCGGGGCGGGCGATGTGTTTCCATGGCATCCCTCGCGGCGGTGATGGAACCGCCCGCCGACGGCCTATGCCGCCCTTGATTCCTTGGTATTCCGATGCCCATCTACCAGCCATCCATGACAGCATACCACGATGTTCCGGTCCGCGGCGCGAGTGATGGCGTCAAGGCGCTTAACGTGCGCCAGCCCGAAGACAGCACGGTGCCGGCGCGGTTCTGGCATGCGCTACCGGACGGGCGTTTTCAGTGCGATCTCTGTCCGCGCTTCTGCAAGCTGCACGACGGGCAACGGGGTCTCTGCTTCGTACGGGCGCGGCAGGGCGATCGTATGGTGCTCACCACCTACGGGCGTTCCAGCGGCTTCTGCGTCGATCCCATGGAAAAGAAGCCGCTCAACCATTTCCTGCCGGGCTCGGCGGTGCTCTCCTTCGGCACGGCCGGCTGCAATCTCGCCTGTCGTTTTTGCCAGAACTGGGACATCAGCAAATCGCGCGAGGTCCAGACGCTGGCCGACGCGGCTTCACCCCTAGCGATCGCGGCGGCCGCGGAGCGCCTTGGCTGCCGCGGCGTCGCCTTCACCTACAACGATCCGGTCATCTTCCATGAATACGCCATCGACGTGGCCGATGCCTGCCGAGTGCGCGGCATTCGGAGCGTCGCAGTGACCGCGGGCTATGTCTGCCCGGAACCGCGCGCCGAGTTCTACCGGCACATGGATGCCGCCAACGTCGATCTCAAGGGCTTCACCGAGCGCTTCTACGATCGCGCCTGCAGCGGCCATCTGCAGCCGGTCCTCGATACACTCGTCTACCTGAAGCGGGAGACCAACGTCTGGTTCGAGATCACCACCCTGCTGATCCCCGGCGAGAACGACTCGGAGCCCGAGATCGAGGCGGAAACGCGGTGGATCATGGAGCATCTCGGCCCCGACGTGCCCCTGCATTTCACCGCCTTCCATCCGGATTGGAAGATGACGGACAGGCCGCCGACGCCGCCGGCCACGCTCGCTCGCGCCCGCCGGATCGCGCGTCGAAACGGCCTGCGCTACGTCTACACCGGCAACGTGCATGACGAATCCGGCGCCAGCACCTATTGCCACGTCTGCAATGCCGTGCTGATCGGCCGCGACTGGTACAAGCTGACCGCCTGGAATCTCGACGACTGCGGCCGCTGCCGGAAATGCGGGACGCCCTGCGTCGGAGTCTTCGACGGACCGCCCGGTCACTGGGGCGCGCGGCGGTTGCCGGTCAACCTTTCGGGACCGATGGCTCTCTAGACTCGATTTCCCGGTCAGTGGTGGGCATTCACGGCCCAGTGGCCGACCAGCGCCCGCTCCTCGTCGAGCATGCCCGTGCGGTTGCCGAGCGGCATCGCCTTCGTCAGCACCGCGCGGCCTCCCCGGGCGTGTCGAACGCAATGCCCTTGGGCGGCGTCTTGAAATGTGCGTCCGATGGCGTCGCCGAA
>DATIWI010000090.1:0-12307 GCA_035519475.1 Opitutaceae bacterium | reverse complement strand
CCGAATCAAGGACGGCGCCATCACCGTGACCGCGACGCTCGCCAACGCGGGGGCGCGCGCCGGCACGGAGGTGGCGCAACTCTATCTGCACGCTCTGGCGTGCTCGGTCGGCGCCCGGCCGCTCCGCGAGCTCAAGGGGTTCCAGCGCGTGACGCTTCAGCCGGGGGAGACGAAGGACGTCTCCTTCACGCTTGCCGCCCATGATCTGGGTTGCTGGAGCGCCGAGGGCCAATGGGTGGTCGAACCCGGTCGCTTCGAGGTGGTGGTCGCGCCCGATGCGGCCAGCGGGACGCTGGTGGGCTTCACGTTGGCCGACTGACCCGGGTCCGCGCCAGCTGACTGCGGTCAATCTCCGGTCGGGCTGATCGCACCCCTTCTGCCCGCGCGCCGACGCACCCGGCAGCGTTTCGCCGGTCGGGCCGTTGGGCGCCTAATCCTTCCACGGTTTCGGCACGACTTTGTAGCCTTCCGGCGTCTTGCGAAAATAGACGTTGTCGCACTCGAAGAACTCCGTGTCCTGATACCACACGGAGGTGGCGTCCGAGGGCAGCGTCCGCGTGATGGCGCCGAGGGGCGCTTCCACCCAGACCAAGCCGTCCGGCGTCTTCTGGAAGAACTGGCCGTCCTTGAATTGGAACTCCGTCTGCCCCACCCACACGGATTGGTATTCTTCGGCTGGCGGCGGGGCGGGTGGCAGGGTGACGGTAGTCGGAGGATCCACCACCACGTAGCCCTGTCGCACCGGCTGGTAATAGACATCGCCGAAGCGATAGTAGACGACATTGCCGGCGTAAATGCGCGCGCAATGCGGCGGCAACACGCGAACGACGGCCCCGCGCGGAGCCCGCACCACCATGTAACCGTGCGGTCCGCGGCGGTAAAAGACGCCGCGGTACGAATAGTAGTGGTCCCGGCCGACAACGATGTCGAGGTAGCCGTGCGGCAGCGGCACGCCGATGGCGACACCGACATCGGCATGCCGATCGGCACGCAGGGTCCCCGGGGCGATCAGGGCGGCGCCCGTCGCGGCCATCAGCAGAGCAGGGAGGAATGCATGGGGAATCTTCATGGGAAAGCCTTGGTTGGTTTTCTGCATTGTTGTCGCTATAGACGCTCAAAACGCCACAGTTGTTTCACGTCCGGCGGGGTATTGTCGCGGCGAACCCCAACCCGCTGACGCTCCGGCCCCCGGTTCGCCGCTCTCTGAACACCTGCACTCCCTGCGCGTCTGCCGCCGGCTTGCGCGATCCGATTTCCCTCTGTCCTTTTCCCATGAAGCCACTCGCTCTGCTGGTTCTGCTGGCCCTCGCCGCCCAAGCCTATTCTCAGAGTCTGGTCTCACCTGACGTTCATCCGGATGGGCGGGTCACCTTCCGTTTCAGCGCCCCCGGCGCCAAGGCGGTCGTGCTGCGCTGCGAAGGGGTTTCCGACGGAACCATGCGGAAAGATGACCAGGGCGTCTGGTCGATCACCACTGCACCGCTGTCGCCGGACATCTACGTCTACTCGTATCTCGCCGACGGCCTGCGCGTCCTCGATCCGGGCAATCCCGTACTCAAGTATAATCTCTTCAGTTCGGAGAACCAGGTGCACGTGCCGGGCCCGGCCACCCTGCCATGGGAGATCAACGACGTGCCGCACGGCGTGATTCACCGCCACCACTACCAGTCCGCCATCATCGGCGCCGAGCGCCCGTTTCTGGTCTACACCCCGCCCGGCTACGACCCCGCCGCGCCGCGGCCCTACCCGGCGCTCTATCTGCTGCACGGTTACAGCGACGCCGAGGACACCTGGACCACGGTGGGCCGCGCCGATGTGATTCTCGACAACCTCATCGCGCGGGGATGGGCCAAGCCCATGGTGGTCGTGATGCCGCTCGGCTACGGCAACGCCGAGGTCCTGGCCGGCGGATGGGCCCGCGTGCGCAGCCCGGGCTTTCAGGCCATCTACTCGGAGAGCCATGCCAGGTTTCGCGATGCGTTGTTTCGCGAAGTGATCCCGCAGGTCGAAAAGGCCTATCGCGTGTCGCCCGACCGTACCGCCCGCGCGATCACCGGCCTGTCCATGGGCGGCACCCAGTCGTTGTTCATCGGTCTCAATGCGCCCGACCGCTTCGCGTGGGTCGGCGCCTTTGGCGCGGGCGGCCTGAATGCCGACTTCGCCGCCACCTATCCCGATGTCGGCGCCGCCACCAATGCGCAGTTGCGCCTGCTCTGGCTCGCCTGCGGCGAGCAGGATGGCCTGCTCGAAATCAACCGGAAGCTGGACGCGTGGCTGACCACCCGGGGAGTCCGGCATTCGTGGACGCAGATTCCCGGGGCGCACAGTTTCCGCACCTGGCGGCCCCTGCTCGTCCAATTCGCGTCGCAGCTCTTCCACGACACACCCTGAGGCGCGCTCCGCCCGCCGATGCCTCGGGGCGCGGCGCTTGCCGCCATGCGCCCGATGGGGCTTGAGGCGCGTCGGCGCCGTCTGCAATGATCCTCGCCCTCATGAGGAACCGGTCGGGCTGGTGGCATGGGTTTTTCTTCGTCGGCCTTCTTTCAATGACCGGCGACGCGGCTCCAGCCGCAGAGGCCCCGGGAAAGATCCTGACGCCCCGCCCGCCGTCGGCGCCACGCATCAATGGTCCGTCCGTGTTCGGCGTGACCCCGGGCGCGCCCTTTCTCTACACGATCCCCGCGACGGGCGAGCGGCCCCTGGAGTTCAGCGTGGCCGGCCTGCCGGCCGGACTGGCGGTGAACGCCGCGGACGGCCGGATCACCGGCACGCTGGCGACCGCTGGCGAATACCCCGTGACCCTGCAGGCGCGCAACGCGTGGGGGCAGTCGGAAAGGAATTTCCGAATCGTCTGCGGTGATCGCATCGCGCTCACGCCGCCGATGGGGTGGAACAGTTGGAACTGCTGGGCGCATGCCGTCGACCAGAACAAGGTGCTCCGCGCGGCGCGCGCGCTGGTAGACTCGGGGCTCAGCCAGCATGGCTGGACGTACGTTAACATCGACGACACGTGGCAGGGCGGGCGGGGCGGGCCCACCCGCGCGCTGCAGGCGAACGAACGCTTCCCCGACATGCAGGGATTGTGCGACCGGATTCACGCCGTGGGGCTGAAGGCCGGCCTCTACTCCACGCCGTGGATCACTTCGTACGCCCTGTTTCCCGGCGGCTCGAGCGACGAGGCCGGCGGCCGGTGGGATCGGGCCGCGCTGGGCAACAACCAGCATCACCGCCCCGGCGGATTTTCGTTTGCCCAAGCCGACGCGCGGCAGTGGGCGGAATGGGGATTCGATTACCTCAAGTACGATTGGAGCCCCAACGACCTCCCGGCCATTCGCGAGATGGCCCGGGCGCTGCGGGCCAGTGGCCGCGACGTCGTCTACAGTCTTTCGAATTCGGCGCCGATCGATCACGCCGCCGACCTGGCGCAGTGGGCGAACTGCTGGCGGACCACGGGCGACATCTGGGACACCTGGGATCGTCCGGGGCCCTGGCAGCACGGCGTTTCGGAAATCGGCTTCAATCAAGACCCGTGGGCGCCCTACGGCGGCCCCGGCCATTGGAATGACCCCGACATGCTCGTCGTCGGGCACGTAGGTTGGGGGCCCCAGTTGCACCCCACCCGGCTGACCCCCGGCGAGCAATACTCGCATATCAGCCTGTGGTGCCTGTTGTCCGCCCCCCTCCTGCTCGGATGCGATCTCGGACGGCTGGATCCCTTCACGCTCAGTCTGCTCACCAACGACGAGGTGCTGGCCCTCGACCAGGATGCGCTCGGCCGCTCGGCGCGGCGCGTCGCCACATCCGGTCCGATCGATGTCTTTGGGAAAGACCTCGAGGATGGCGGTGCCGCCATCGGCTTCTTCAACCGCGGCGCCGCCGTCCACACCATGAACGCCCGGCTCGATCGCATCGGCGTGGGGGGCCGCCGGCGGGTGCGCGATCTCTGGCGCCAGCAGGATCTGCCCGAAGCCGTCAACGAGATGACCGTGACCGTGGAGCCGCACGGGGTCATGCTCTTCAAGTTCATGGCCGCCAGGTGAGAGCGGGCAGTGCCTCAATTCCGCGCCCGGCCGATCCGCTGCAGAGTCCCGGCACGCGCCGCCATCAGCATTTCTTGGATTCCGCCCGGCTGCACAGGGTTTGACGCGTGCCGGACTGTCCTGTTTTCTTCGCCCCAAAAACCCTCCTTCTGGCGATCCCGCTCACCGCCGTTTGCCTGATTCCCTCTTCATGCCAAGGTCATCGTTTCCCTCCCCGGTGCGCCGGGCGCCCGCCGCCGGCCACGTCCGCCGCCGATCCATCATCGCGGTTCTCCTCCTCGGGCGGTGGCTCGCGGCCGCTCCGCCGCCCGCCCCGAGCGCTGCCGACAACCCCGCCCCTCCTCCTCCGATGAGTGCCAATCCCCTGCTGGCCGAGAGCGCCCTGCCGTATCACCTGCCGCCGTTCGACCGGATCAAGGACGAGGATTTCGCGCCGGCGTTCGACCAGGGCATGGCGGCGGAATTGCAGGAGGTGGAGGCGATCGCCCGCAACCCGGAGCAACCCACCTTTGAGAACACCGTCGTGGCGCTCGAGCGCTCCGGCCCGCTCCGCAAGCGGGTCGACCGGATCTTCTCCAATTTGAACGGCGCCCACACCGACGCGGTGATGCTCGAGGTGGAGCGCGCGATGGCCCCGCGGCTCGCCGCCCAGCAGGACGCCATTCACCTGAACCCCGCGCTTTTCGCGCGCCTCCAGTCGCTCTACGCCGCGCGCGACCGCCTCGGGCTCGACCCGGAGTCGGCCCGGCTGCTCGAGCGCTATTACAAGGACTTTGTCCGCGCCGGCGCCCGCCTCGCCCCGGCCGACCAAAGCAAGCTGAGGGCCATGAATGCCGAGTTGGCGACGCTGGAGGCCACCTTCAGCCAGAACGTGCTCAAGGAGACCAACGCCTCCGCCGTGGTGGTCTCCGACCAGGCCGAGCTCGCCGGCTTGTCGCCGGGCGAAATCGCCACGGCCGCGGCCGCCGCCCGCGCGGAGAAGCGCGACGGCCAATTCGCCCTCCGGCTGCTCAACACCAGCGGACAACCGGCGCTCGCGTCGCTCGAGAACCGCGCGCTGCGCGAGCGGCTCCAGCGGGTCTCAGTCAACCGCTGCCGCCACGGCGGCGATTTCGACAACCGCGCGGTGGTGCTGCGCATCGTCCGGCTCCGGGCGGAGCGCGCCGCCCTCCTCGGCTACCCGAACCACGCCGCCTATGAACTCGCCGAGCAGACGGCCGGCAGCGTGGCCACGGTCAACAAGTTCCTCGCCGACCTGGCGGCGCCCGCCGTGGCCAACGCCCGCCAGGAGGCGGCGGACATGCAGGCGGTCATCGACCGGGAGCACGGCGGCTTTGCGCTCGCCCCCTGGGATTGGGAATTCTACGCCGAGAAGGTCCGCCGCGCCCGCTACGCCTTCGACGAGTCGCAGCTGCGACCCTACTTCGAGCTGAACCACGTCCTGCAGGACGGCGTGTTTTATGCCGCCCACCGGCTGTACGGCCTGACCTTCCAGGAACGCCGTGATCTGCCCGTGTACCAGCCCGATGTGCGGGTCTTCGAGGTCTTCAATGAGGACGGCACGCCGCTCGCCCTCTTCCTGGGCGACTACTTCGCGCGCCCCTCGAAGCGCGGCGGCGCCTGGATGAGCGCCTACGTGGATCAATCCGCGCTGCTGGGCACCCGCCCGGTGGTCGCCAACCACCTCAACATCCCCAAGCCGCCGGCGGGCGAGCCGGCCCTCCTGACTTTTGACGAGGTCACGACGATGTTTCACGAGTTCGGCCACGCGCTCCACGGCATGTTCTCGCACGTGCAGTATCCGCGCTTCAGCGGGACCGAGGTGCCGCGCGATTTCGTCGAGTTTCCGTCCCAAGGCAATGAGATGTGGGCGGTCTGGCCGGAGGTGGTGAGGAATTTCGCCCGGCATTACCAGACCGGCGAGCCAATGCCGGCCGCGCTCCTGGACAAGATGCTGGCCACCCAGAAATTCAACCAGGGTTTCGCGACCACCGAATATCTGGCCGCCGCCCTGCTCGACCAGGCGTGGCACCAGCTCACGCCGGAGGAGGTGCCAGCCGAGGTGGAGGCGTTTGAGGTTGCGGCCCTGCACCGGGCCGGGGTGGACTTCGCGCCCGTGCCGCCCCGCTATCACAGCACTTATTTCTCGCACATCTATTCCGACGAGGACTATTCGGCTGGCTATTATTCCTACATCTGGGCGGAAGTCCTGGATGCCGATGCCGTGGAGTGGTTCAAGCAGCACGGGGGCCTCACACGGGGGAACGGCGACCGCCTCCGCCGGACCGTGCTCTCCCGCGGCGGCAGCGCCGATGCGATGACCCTTTTCCGCGATTTCACCGGAGGGGAACCCTACCTCGCGCCGCTGCTTGCCCGCCGCGGACTGGATCAGCCAGCGTCTCCGGGCACCCCGTAACCGATCCGGCGGCTTCGGAACACGCCGCCGCGTCACCTGCGCCGCTTATTTGTCCGGGCGCCCCCCTCATTTTCGGCTTCCCCATCCGTCTTCCATCTTCTGTCTTCCATTTTCCTTCATCCGACGATGATTTCCTCGCCGCCGCGACCAACTCTTCATCGACTGTCATGAGCAACCTTGCCTCCCTGCTCTGCGCCGCCGTGGCCGCCTCCACCCTGGCCGCGGTCGAGCCGACGCGGGATCCCTCCACCATGAGCCCAACAAGCATTCCCGCCCGCGACCCGCGGATCGCCTACATGGGGCGTGTCGCCTTTGCCGGCGACGCGGCCGTGATGGGGTTTGCCGGCATCACCGTGCGCTTCGTGTATCGCGGGCCCGCCCCGACGCTGCGGCTGAACGCGAGCTCGCCCACCTGTTTCTTCAACCTGGCGTGCAACGGCTGGGATCCGGTCATCATCCACTTGAATCCGGGCGACAACGACATCCCGCTGCCGACGGGCCCCGCGCCCGCTTCGGGCTGGCTCGTCGAGTTGGTTCGCCGCACCGAGGCCTGGCAGGGCATCGCCACCTTTCAGGGTTTGCGGCTGCCGCCCGGGTGCGAGTTGCTGCCGCCCCCTCCCTGGCCGGAGCGCAAGCTCATGTTCATCGGTGACTCCGTCACGGGGGGGGAATACGTGGAGCGGTTTCCGCCCGAGAACATCTCCACTCCGCAATCGGCAAATGCGGCCCGCGCCTTCGGCATGCTGCTCGGCCGCTGGCTCCATGCGCAGGTCCACCTCGTAAGCTACGGTGGCCGCGGAGTCATGCGCGACTGGCAGGGCCGCACCGACGTCCCCAATGCGCCCCAGTTTTTCCCGCGCATCCTGCCCGACGATCCCGCCTCGCGCTGGGACCATGCCGCCTACCTGCCGGACGTGGTCGTCGTCAGTCTGGGGCAGAACGACTTCAACCAGGGCTTGCCGGACGAAGCCGTGTACACCAAGGCTTACGACGCCTTCGTTGGCGACATCCGCGCGGCCTACCCCCGCGCCGCCGTGCTGCTCGCCGAAGTCTCACTCTTTGGCGACACGCCCGGCACGCTGGATTTCGCCAAACGCGAACTGTTGCACCGTGTGCTCACGGCCATCGTGGCGCGGCGGCGGGCGGCCGGCGACCAGCGGATCGCCGAGGCGCCGGTGGGTTATTATCCCGGGACGCCGACCAACGCGCACCTCGTGGCGTTCCAGCACGAGCAGGTCGCGCTCGAACTGCTCGGGCCGATCAAGGCGCTCGCCGGGTGGTGATCACCGCGCCGGCAGCTCCAGCGTCGCCCCGCTGGCGCGCCCTTCGACGCTCTGCACGTAGAGCTGCGCCACCGCGGCCGCGGGATGGCCCGGCGCCGGATCCATCCCGAACGCCTTCAAGGTCTCGGTGACCCATGGCGGGCTCACCACATTGACCCGGATTCCGCGCGGAGCTTCCAACGCGGCGGCACGCACAAAGCCCTCGAGCCCCGCGTTCACCAGGCTGATGGCCGCGCTGCCGGGCATCGGCGTCCGGGCCAGCACGCCGCTGGTCACGGTGAGCGAGCCGCGGTCGCGCACCTGTTCCAGGCCGATGCGTACGAGATTGACCTGCCCCATGAGCTTGTTCGCCAGGCAGAACCCGAAATCGTCGTCGCTGAGCTGCGCGAGGGGTTTGAACCGGGCGTCGCCCGCCGCGCACACCACCCCATCCACCGGACCGGCCGCCCGAAACATCGCCCGGATCGATTCCGGCGCCGTGAGATCGACTTTGATGGCGGCGCGGCTGCGGCTGGCGGCGACGACGTCATGACGCGGCATGAGGGCCTCCACGACGGCACGCCCAATGGTGCCTGTTGCTCCGACGACTAGAATTCGCATGGGTTCTGTCCTTCTGCGGCCGTGTTCCGACGGCTGGACAAGGGGCGCCAAGCTACCCACGGCGAAACAATCCGCAAGTCCCCTGCGCCCTGGGCCTGCCGCCGGTCGGGGCTTGGACCGCTCGTCGCGACGGCACGGGAAGTGTTTGCGCCCGTCCTGACGCGGCTGTCACGCTTCGCTTCCCGGTCGTTTCCCTCCGGCCGCATCCTGACTCGCCATGAAACCCGTCCTGATCTTCCTCATCGCGCTGCTGGCTCTCCCCTGCCTGCGGACCGCGGACGCTCCGGCCACGCCGGGCGGCACCTTCAACGTACGCGCCTTTGGCGCGACCGGCGACGGACTCACCAAGGACACGGCGGCGTTGCAGAAGGCGCTCGACGCCTGCGCGGCCGCCGGCGGCACCGTCGTCGTGCCGGCGGGCGTGTACCTGACCGGCAGCATTGTCCTCGGCCCCAACACCGCTCTCCGCCTCGAGGCGCGGGCCAGTCTCCTGGGCAGCCCCGACCTCGCGGACTACCCGCTCGTGCGGGTGCGCTGGGAAGGCGAGTACGTCCAGGGCCACCGGGCGCTCGTCTCCGCCGAGCAGGCCGACCACATCACGATTGGCGGACCCGGCTTCATTTTCGGACCGCCGCTGAGCGTGAGCCGCCTGCGCAACCCCCGCGGCCCCGCGTTGATCGAGCTCGCCGACTCCGCGCAGGTCGTGCTGGAGGGCTTCACGACCCAATACCAGCAGCTCTGGTCCATCCACCTGCTGCTCTGCCGCGACCTCACGATTCGAAACCTGGTGGTCCGCTCCACCAGCTACAACGGCGACGGCATTGACGTGGACTCCTGCCAGGATGTGCTGATCGAGCACTGCGACATCAACACGGGCGACGACGCCATCTCGCTCAAATCCGGCCGCGGCCTCGCGGCCGTCCGCCTCGGCCGCCCGACGGAAAACGTGGTCATCCGCGATTGCTCGCTCGTCAGCAGCATCTTCGCGGGGATCGGTTTCGGCTCGGAAATGTCCGGCGGGATCCGGCACGTGCGCCTCGAGCACTGTACGATCTCGGGCCGCCAGAACGGCATTCTCTTCAAGAGCCGCGACGGCCGCGGCGGCTATTTCGAGGACATCACTGGCGAGAACCTCACCGTGGCCAACTCGCCGACGTTTCTGGCGATTGACCTGCTCCACAAGGGCATCCAAGCAACCGATCCGGTGCCTGGCCCGGCGGAGCAGTGGGCGCGCATGCACGACATCCGGTTCCGCGACATCCGGGTGGACAACGTCGCCACGCTGGTGCTCGCCGCCAATGTTCCGCCGGAGCGGCCCATCGACGGCCTGTCGCTCACGAATATCACCGGCACGTGCGGCCGCGGTCTCACGCTGGCCCACGCGACCAACGTGACGCTGGCGGGACTCGCGGTGACCGGCTTCGAGGGCCCGCTGCTGACGACGACCAACGTCACGGGCGCGGGCCTCGACGCCCGCTGACGCGTTCCGCGAGTCTGCGCGGTTGAGCCCAACGCTCAGGTAGGGCGCCTGACTTGCAGGCGCCGCCAAGACCTCGGCCGGTGCAAGCCACCGGCCCTTCGGAGTCGAATCCGGTGTGCTGCAGGGCGCGTTGCCCCCAACGTGCCGCCGACGACGGCCTTGCGCTTGTAGCACCAGTCTCGGAACCCGTCCTCGTCGGCCACCAAGTCGGTTGCGCCGCAGCGCGCGCTTGCCAACGGGATGGCGGATGGCGTTTGCTGGCCATCGCGCATGCGCCACATCCTGTTCCTTTGCACCGGGAATTATTACCGGAGCCGCTACGCCGAGGCCATGTTCAACCACCGGGCGGCCCGGCGCCGCCTCGACTGGCGGGCGTTTTCGCGCGGGCTGGCGACGCACCTGGCGCCGCCGGTCGGCCTCTCCCCCCACTCGACCTTGCGCATGCTGGAGCGGGGGATCCCCCGCGAGACCACGGGGCGGAATCCCGTGCAGGTGGCCGAAAAGGATTTCCAGCGGGCGGAACGCATCGTGGCTTTGAAGGAATCGGAACACCGGCCGCTGCTGGCCAAATTGCACCCGGCGTGGGAGAACCGGGTGGAGTACTGGGAGATCAGCGACCTCGACGCCGCGCTGCCCGAGGTGGCGTTGGCCTCCATCGAGGCGCACGTAATGAACCTTCTCACCGATCTCGAATTGGCCGGCCGCGAGGAGCGCAGCTCGGGCCAGCCGTAGCGCGGCTCCAACGCGGCTCCCGCCTGCGGACAGGTCACGCACCGGCCCCAGGGTTCTGGCGCCCGGGCTCCGCCGATCCGCGGTTGCCAGCGTCCGGCGAGCCGGTACGATTCGGGCAGGTACCGCCGATCATGAACGAACTGACGCGTCGCGGGTTTCTGGGCCGCGTAGCCGGTGCGGCCGCCGCCGCCACGCTGCCGCGGACCTTGCGCGGCGCGCCCGCCCCCGCGGCTTCACCCCGGCCCAACGTCTTGTTCGTGATGTCCGACGACATGCGCGTCGAACTGGGCTGCTACGGCAGCAGGTTCGGCGCCCAGACGCCCAGCCTCGACGCCCTGGCCGGCGCGGGCGTGCGCTTTGACCGGAACTACTGCCAGTACCCGCTATGCTGCCCTTCGCGCTCCTCGCTGCTGACCGGCCGGCACCCGACGACGACGGGAGTGCTGGGCAACCGCACGCACTTCCGCACGCTGCATCCGGACTGGATCAGCCTTCCGCAGCTGTTCCGCGAAAACGGCTATGTCTCGTTGCGGACGGGCAAGATTTTCCACGGCGGCCTCGACGACCTGAAGGCCTGGACCGAGGGTGGCGGCGTAGCGGAGGGCGATGGCGGCGCGGGCGGCAAGACCATGATCATCCCGCGGGAGCAGGTCGGCGGCCGGCCGGATTATGTGCTGCCGCCGCTGCCGCTCGACACCCGCCAGGCAGCGCACTCCGACCGCATCGTCGTACTCGATGGCAATGGCAAGGGCCATCCCGATTACCAGACCGCCGACCGGGCGATCGAATATCTGCGCCGCTACCGGGACCAGCCATTCTTCCTCGGCTGCGGCTTCGTGAAGCCGCACAGCCCCCCGTGCGCCCCGCAGCATTTCCTCGATCGTTACGACGTGGACCAGATCAAACTGACGCCGGATTTCGCGCCCTGGCCCACCGTGCCGCCAGGGTTCCCGAGCGCCGCCATCCGCAAACGCAACGCGGACCTGTTCATCGGCCGCGGCGCCAGCGTGGTCGAGGCGAAACAGGTGATTCGCGCGTACCTCGCATCCATCTCCTGGGCGGACTGGAACCTCGGCCGCGTGATGGCCGAGTTGGATCGGCTCGGCTTGCGCGAACGCACCATTGTTGTCTTCACGGCGGACCACGGCTACCAGCTCGGCGAGAAGGGAAAGTGGTCCAAGGCCGGATCGCTTTTCGAGATGGGCACGCGCGTGCCGCTGCTCATCGCCGCGCCCGGCGCCCCCGGCAACGGACAGGTCTGTTACCGCATCGTGGAGTCAGTAAACATCTATGCGACCCTCGCCGAGCTCTGCGGCCTGCCGCTGCCGCCGGGCAACGAGGGGCGGAGCCTGGTGCCGCTGCTGCACGACCCGCGGGCGTCGTGGGATCATCCCGCCTACAGCACCTGGAGTGAGGACGGCGCGACCTTCCACGGCGTGGCGGTGCGCACGGCGGAGTGGCGCTATGCCGAGTATGGCCCCGAGGGCAGGAACGGCGCGATGCTGTTCGACCCCAAGGCCGATCCCCTGGAGATGACCAATCTTGCCGGCGACCCGCGCCACGCGGCCGTGTGCGCGGAACTGGCGGCGTTGACCCGGCGCTACGCCGCGAATCTCGGGAAGACGCCAAGCTGAGGGGCGGGAGGCGCACGCCGCACCCGACTCCGCGACTCCCTTGCCGCCTCCGGCTAGAGAGGGATTCCGGCATCGACGAGGCCGGCTACAATGTTCGGTGTGCTTATCAGGATCGAAACTGC